>JBMFLZ010000019.1:0-23772 GCA_049970935.1 Sulfolobales archaeon
AGAGATCATAAAGATCGATTGGTTAGGCTTCGGACTCTTCACAGCATCAATAACACTTCTCCTGATAGCACTAACACTACTTGGTTACGGATACGCTGAGTATTTCAGAGAATTACTTATCGCATCAATAATTATCCTCGGAATATTTGTATACACTGAGCTGAGAGCATCTAATCCTGCACTGGATCTGAGAATATTTAGAGTATGGAGATTCACTGGAGGAATAATTGCTCAACTATTATACTCAATAGGTTTCGGAGCCTCTCTCACACTACTATCAATTTATCTACAAAGTATCGAGAAATACTCAGCATCCGAGACAGGTCTTTTGCTGGTTCCCTTCGAGATAATCTACCTAATATCCGGTGTACTAGGAGGTTACTTATCAGATCTAGTAGGTTATGAGCCTATAACAATAGCTGGTTTACTCATATCCTCAATAGGTCTATTCATATTCTCTAGAATAAGTGATGTAAGAAGCATATTACTAGGCGAAGCAATTTTTGGTCTCGGAACAGGATTATTTGTTTCACCAAATACTAGCTCAATAATGACTTCTGTGCCTCCACACAGAAGAGGAGTAGCCTCCTCGCTAAGAACAATATCATTCAATATAGGTTTCTTAGCTAGTCTAAATATCGCGGTTTTAACAATGACACAACATATTCCTTATCAAATAGCTTCTCGAATAATCACATTAAGTTACGTTTCTTCTCCTCAAACAAATGTTGATATCATAGAGCTTGAGGCAGGTATAAGAAAATCTTTTCTTCTCCAGGCAGTAATAATGTTAGTAGCAGTTTTATTCAGTATTACGAGGATCGAGAAGAAGTATAAATAGTAGCTAGTGAGAGCAATAAATTTTATTCAGGTCATAGAGATAATGTCTCTAGGAAAAATCTCTATGAGACCTAAAGTAGGTTTCTTCTTTGATTATGATGGGACTCTTAGCCCTATTGATGTTGAAAGATCTCTTGCTTACCCCCCGAAAAAGAATCTTGAGATGCTTGTCAACCTAAGATCCAGGGGATTCATCACCGCAGTTATTAGCAGTAAAGATTGTGATTTTCTTCTAAGTAGATCACTGAATACAGATGGTTTAGCATGTATAAATGGTGTAGAAATCAGAGCATTGAAACATGTCATACTAGATGAGAGATTATTTGATCAGGAGAGAAGAAAATTATTCGTGAGATTAGTTGAGGAAGCAGAGAATCGTATTAGTAAAAAGGTTTATATCGAGAAGAAGAGAGTTAGTGTAGGTTATATCGTGGGGATCTCAATAGACTGGAGATCAGGGGGTGAAAGACCTGGTGAATTAGATGATATAATAGATCTTTTCAAGACACACTCTTTCGTAGTTAATAAACCCGATGATATGCCCTTCGTAGATATACTACTCTTTAATGTTGAGAAAGGCTCTGCTGTAGAGATCCTTAGAAGATTATTTGATCTTGATGAAGTAATTTATTTTGGGGATAGTTTAAATGATGTATCCGCCTTCAGAGTAGCTGATAAAAGAGTATTCGTGAGACATAAGTATAACAAGAATATTAAGTTAGAGAGTGATTATATTGTTGGTTTCGACGAATTAGCTGATTGGGTGATTAATTATTCAGCTACTTATAGTTGATATATTAATATTTATTGCAATATCGATTCTTCTAATAATATTAGGTTATGTAGTGGGTAGATTAACAAGATTTCTTTTATCCATCTTTTTTAACAGGATCGGTTTTAACGAGTGGGTTAAGAGAGTATCTATTGGTAAAGCTATAATAAGAGCAGGTTTTACGCCATCAGAGTTCTTTAGCTCATTGATTGCATGGATCATATATATAGCCTTTATTCTACTAGCAATAAACTTTGGCTCAAGAGAAATATCTAGAGAGCTGGGAGGAGTAGCCTCTCTAAATGATCTGGCTGATGCAACATATGCTGTATTAACAATTTACTTAGGAGGATTCATAAAGGCTTTTCTGGTAATAATAGTCGGCTTCATATTAATTGATGGGTTCGTAGGATACATATATAAAGTCTCTGAACCAAGAACAGAAACTCCTCTCCTAGCACCAGTAGCTGAGTATCTAAGGATACTTCTTTATATAAGTGTAATAATATTTGCGCTGAGCGTTGGCGGAATAAGTGTTAAAGAATTAATCCAGATACTACAACCTGTTGTGTGGGGAATAACTGCTATAATGATCGTGGTAGTTATTGAGCAGGTTCTTCTAAGGGTTTACAAGAAATGAAGTTTTTCTCAGTAATGTATCAAACATCTAATAGCAAAGGACAAGAGCTTCTTGCACAGAGGATGGTTAAATACGCTCTGAAGCTAGGACACGAGGCTTGGTTAATAACAAGTGTGTATCACGATGGGGAAGAAGTTGTTCCCCCAAGAATCGTGGATTTGAGCGAGAAAAGCTTCGTGATTTTTAAAGAAGATCCTAAAGTAAAGATCCCTACGATAAGAGTTAGTAGCGCCAGAACCACTTGGCCACCAAGAAGAATCTTCTTTAGAGAGTTCATTAATATTCTGAGAAGAATAGATTCTGATCTAGGTATAGACTTCATAGTCACTCACTCAACTCTCTGGAATGGTCCTGAGGAGGTCTCTAGATGGATTCTTTGGAAGAGACTTGTTGAGAGTATTGGGGAACCAGTTAATAAAACAGTTTATGCTCATATGTCTCATTATCAGCCACCGGATCCAACGAGATATTCGCCTAGTGAGAGAGCATTTAGAATGGTTTGGAACACAACAACTTTCCCCTCAATATTCAGAGCAGCGGATCTAATAATATGTCTCACTGATATTGAGAGTAGAGACATGATTTCTATGGGTGCTAGTAGAGACAAGATCTTTCTATTCCCAGGGGGATTAGATGATGAGGAGGCCTCATTAATTGATAACGCAGATCCGAGATTGATAAGAGAGAAATTCAAGATCCCAGAAGATAAGCTCATAGTAGCTTATCTAGGCACTGTAGAAGTTAGGAAGAATCCGCTTGCTGTTGTTAGAGTAGCTAGGAGACTTAGGGATCTTAGAGACGTAGTCTTTGTTATCGCAGGTAAACCAGGTGATCAGTGGGAGAGTGTTGTTAGAGAAGCTAGGGGATTAGATAATGTTGTCTTAACAGGGGAGCTACCCACTGAATTAAAAGCTTCGCTAATCAAAGCATCGTATATTAACATTATTATGTCTAGATTAGAGGCATTCGGCTTAACACAGCTTGAGTTTATGTACGGGGGTGTTCCTGTGATAACTAGTGCATCATATGGTCAAAAATGGTTGATAAGAGACGGTGTAGATGGGATCCATGTCAGAGGTCCTGAAGATATTGACGGAGCCGCCAAAGCCGTGAGAGAACTTGTTTTGAATCCTTCTAAGAGAGATGAGATGAGTAGAAATGCTCGTGAGAGAGCAAAGAATTTCTTAATGTCTAAGCTAATGAAAGAACTATTGGATAAGGCTTCTCGTATTCTTGAGATGAAGAGATGAATCTAGTATCTGAAGGTCTCTATCTCCGCTACTATACTCTGAATCATTTGTTCAGGTCTCAGAGCAACAGTGCTTATACCCATCGAGCGGAATCTTCTTATTAACTCCTCTTCTCTCCTAGTCTCATCCAATATCTTTATTCTATATAGGAGTGCTGGAAGATCCTTTAGTGAGCCAATATCATAGAGAGATCTTAGAGGTATTAAAATAATTACTTTGTGACCCCCTCCTCTCAAGAAGCTAATTAATTTATGAAACTCCTCAACACTAGATGCGATCGGGTCTGTGAATATCATGATTAATGTCTTTTCCCTAGAGATCAGATCAGTTATTTTCTTAATAAGAAGATCTATTCTTGAACCAATAGTTTCTCTAGATATTTCTCCACTATGCGGAGGTGAAGAGCTGACAAATATTGCCTCGTAATTAATCGATGATAATATTTTGAGAATATTCATGTGACTTTCATGGCCTCTAGCAAATCTATGTACTTCTGAAAGTCCTGATGGTATTAGCATAAGTATTGTTTGAAGATCTGATCTTGAGGCCACGTATCTAGACACAGCAGATATAACACGTGCTATCTGCTCATAAGGAGTTGATCCGTATACGCCTTTAAACATGTCCTCGGAGGCTATTATTAGATAAAGTATCTTTAGTGAAGACTCTTTCTCCATCTCTTTAACAACTAATCTACCTGTTCTAGCGTATATCTTCCAAACAATTCTTCTCATATCATCTCCTGGTCGATAGTCTCTAACAGATCTGAACTCAACTCCCTCACCAGCTTCTCTAGATCTTGATAGCCCAATACTTCTAGCGTAGCTATAGATCCTTCTGAGTATCGTGTATGTTGTCTTGGGATAGATCCTTACATAGAATTCTTTGTACAAGACTATCTCTTGTGTTCTGTAGAGACCGAGAGGATCTCTTAAAACAATTTTTACTGGACCTATCCTATGAGTCCCCACTCTACCAATAAAAACAACTTTAATCTCTAAAGCACTTTTTGGGAGAAGATTCACTAGAAATCTACTATTACTAACTCTCTTCAAATGCTTTGTGTGATCTACGAGAACCTCCGCGAAGAGTATAGGTATAATAGATCTGTTATTAAAAATAAATGATACCGAGATCTCGTCTCCCTCCAAAAAACCTTTGACATAGTGATCTATGCGTAGTTTGGATAGATTCGATAATGAGATCTCGACAAAACCTCTTAGAAAAACCCCTAGCAGAACCATAGATACACCAAGAAGAATATATCTCTGATCACTCTCAGCAATCCCCACAGCCAGTAATGTGGCGACCGCCAATACGTAATAAGAAAATCTTGTTGTGAGAGTCGTGGAGTAATCTCTAGGCAAGGACATTCTCTACACCAGATCCCTTCTTAGATTCTTCTCCAGCTCTCTAAGTATCTTAAGAGTCCACTCAGCACCTCTTCTAACCACCCTACTCCACAGAACAGGAGTTAATTTATGAATAAGTTTCTTCCCGAGGGCTCTCTCATAGTATTTATTCATAAATCTCTGATACTTCTCAGAGAACTCTCTACTTACACCATACACAGACAAGATCCTTGGTAAATCATTGCTCCGTAGATCAGCCCCTAAATAACTTCGCAAAGTCTCGTTTATATACTCATATAGATTAATAAAATCCTTCTTGTGCAATATATATCTACCTTTTCTTATTTGATTAATTAATTCCTCGAAGTGAAGAATATCTCTATAAGAAACCTCCTCCATAACATAATCACGGTAAGCGGCTTCTCTCCTGAGCCATATTAGTGAGAAGAGAAGTGATAGTAAAATAATTATTAAGGGTCTCATAAATGATAGTCTGAGAAGATCTATTACTAACTCATTAAACCATGAGACTACTAGAGGTAGCCACGTGGTTGGGTGAAGAATTTTTGCTAAGAAGAACGCTATTATCTGATCCATTGGAATAAGCCTTAGGCTACTTGGTTGCTTAATAGCGTTATAAGGATCAATAGTATTGTATTTAGAGGCATCAAATAAAACAATACAATCTATAGATGATCCGCATAGTTTATTTAGAGCGTATCTATAGATCTCGAGTACTGAGGAATTATAATTAGATCTTAGGACTTGGTTAAGAAATATGGATCCGTCGCTAAATAAGATCACTTTGCTATTGCCAAGATCCTCGTAAATAGCTATAGAAACATTACTTTGACTGATTAATATATTATCTCTTGAGATCATTAAAATAGGCGTAGCTACACTACTGCCTGGTTGAGTAATTGTTTGCGTATATAAAGTTGCTATATACGCGATGTAATGCCCATTCATCTCGCTTGATGAGGTTGAGGCAATATACTTATTCTCTCCCAGATCTGTTTTATTAGCGATGAAAACCTCATTAACGTAGCCTATTACCTCACTTCTTCCTAGGTTTGAAGACTTTAAGATAATTACTCTAGACGCTATATCAAGTCTTAACTCAACAGATCTATTCCCAAGATCAAATTTAGCGATTGGGTATAAAGCATCTATAGTGGGATACACGAAATAGACCCTGTTTTGTGTATCACGAGTAATTACTAATGGTCTTGTGCTAGAATTATTCAGAAGGCTGGTGTTAGTGTACTGATCCACGGTCTCAACCAATATCTCCCCGGTGATCCTCAGATCTGATCCTATTTTAGCCAACACAGCGTTGGAGATTGTTGATTCGTCGGCTATCAAGAAATTTTTCGTGGAGCACTTTCTCAAGACTTTCTCTATATTACTCAAATCATTATCTGTGTAGGGGGTCTCAGGAGATATTATCACAATAACAATGTTATTGCATCTATCTACAAAGACTCTGCTCCAATCCAGCACTAATTGAGTTCTTGGGTAGAGTGTCTTGGTGTATAAAAAGAGATCCGAAGTGCCTAATCTCCCAGTGTTAAGTGGTGATGCTCCGATATAGAGGTAGGTATTAGGAGGACCTTGCTCAAGAACTGCTAATAAAGCTATTAAGAATAACGCAATTATTAACCCTATGGAAACAAGCTTTATCTTTCTTACTCTATAACGCCCTGGATCATCTCTTCTCTTCATTAGATTCTTTACCTCTCGCCACAGAATACACGTAAGCAGATATTTTCAGAACATACAGTGAGCCAGATAATAAAGTGAACCCTATTAAAGCAGTTAATAGTGAGGTAGCTACTAATGCGTTTTGCATGTACCCAATGGACATCACTAGAAAAATTATGGAGAGTGCGAGCATGATCAAGCCTGTTAATAGATAGATTAGCCACTTAAGACTCTCTGGCAGAGAGATTCTTCTACGGAACAAATCCCATCACACTCCCCAGTGTCTCTAACAAATAGAATAAGAAACTGTAATATCTATAAACATTGTCTTTAATAAACTCATCGAGTGGAGTCAACACAAAATACCCACTAGAGATCCTCCAACCATAAAATACGTAGGATATGACATATATAACTACTATAAAAATTACGCCTAGGAAAATTCTTCTACCCAATGAGACTTCCTCGGAGAAGATCTCTAGGAAGTATTTAACAAATATCCATGTAGCCGCAAAAGTTCCTAACGCGACCAGTAAATTATACACATCATTTCCCCCGTAAATAGATATCGGCGCTCTGATAAGCAGAGGATTCAGGATAGAGTATATGAATGGAGCTGTGAGAATAGATATTAGGAAAGTGTAGAGTGTTTTCCCAGGGCCCTCGAAACTCAGATCTAGATCACGAATATCATGGAATAAAATATTTTCCAAGATCCTCGGGTTCTTCAGTGTGTAGTAGGAGTATAGTGTCAAGAAGTCATAAATGATATAGGAGAAGACTAAGAGGAAGATTGATACAAGAATCATCTCTCCAAATACATTATTCGTTATGAAATTAATTACCACGGCTTCATAGATATTATATGGTTTAATTGCTTTTGTTATCATCGTAAATATATTGTATATGTATGTTGATGGTAGCACAACAAGTAAGAATATTAGAGTACCCATGATCACTATGGACAATACTATTTTCCCAGCGAATACTTTTTTAGTGTCGAGTAGTACTCTCATGTATTTTAGTTGATTCTTAGAATAGATCTTTTTAAAATTATCATAGATCAGTGTTGCGATAATAGTGATTAATACAGCTAACACATCTTCTAAGTAATATCTTGAGGAGACCACAGATAGTATAAGTGCCACCAATAGTGGTGCGGCAGAAGGAATTAGTAGTGTGGCTATGTAGAGAACTATGATCGTTGATGAAAGAATTATTTGTAGAGAAACCCAGATATCCTTACTAGGAAGAGAGCCTTTGGTAGTGAGAGATGTATATAATATCTCGAGATCTCCTAGTGAAACTATTGCTACTGAGTAGAGAACTACGAGTATAAATATTCGTATGAAGATTTCCGCTGATAAGAAAACTAGATCACTTCTTGATCTTAACATCTCTCCTCAACTCATCAAAGTTCTTCACTGCCTCCTGATCTAGTTCAGGAGTTGATTGAGCCCCGAATCTACTTAACTCATAGATCTTGGTTAAATTAGTGAAGCTTCTTAAGAAACCAAGTTTCTCATACACCTTATTTAGATACTCTCTGTGAGTATAACTATCCTCTCTATAAACTTTTCTAGATAGAATTGATACCGCAATCCAGTATAGTCTAATTGGTGGTGGCATATTCTCAAAATCTTTTCTCGTGAATATCCGTGGCTTAGTTAATCGATCTATTAATGAGTATATGTGGTCTTTATTGAAGAAAAATATTAGTGCTCCAATTCCTAAGGCTCCTATGATCACTGATGCTGTAATTAGATCTCTCAGCGGGATCCTTGGTAGCGATATTGAGAATGGAGCAACTGTGGGTATCTGTATGAGAGATGATTTATTAGATGATGAATAATCTCTTGAGAAAGATCCCATAGATCTATCCTGTGAAGAGCTTGAGGCAGTACCTGACATAAATCTAGAGACGTATTCTAGTAATAAATTACTGTATTTTCCCTCAATTAATTCTCTCAGTACCTCAGCTTCTCTGGTACTCAATGTATTTGCAATATCACTACTATTCCTCTCTAAAGCAATTCTCCTCAGTAACTCTAAGGCGGCAACATATTCTTTAATCGAGATCCTTCCTGACATATATAGCTCATTTATTCTCGAGTAGTATTGTGGAAATAATTCTTTGAATTTCTCTAAATCACTAGCACTGAGATTATTAATAATCTTCTTGAGCTCGGGGTTACCTATCAGATCATAGAGATCTTGGAGACTAGTGTTTTCTTGAGAAAGTATTTTTAGCGCCTGATACTCATCTCCACCAATAGCCTCTGCCTTGAGCAATCTAGTACTAACATTATTTATTTGATTCGATGCACTACTCCTCACACACTCAATATCTCTACAAGATGAAGTTATATTAGAAAGATCTTTGAGAGATGATAGTAGAGCTCTTAACTCCTCAGCTGATATATTAATTGTCTGATTAGTTGAGACATTTGGGAAACCAATTGTGTGTTTATCATCATATATGTTACTCATCTCGGCACTAGCTATGATCAATGAAAGATTTAATGTGCTTATTAAAAGAATCATCATAGTGATCATTGTGAATTGAAGGCTCTTAGTTCTCTTAGACATCTGTTTTATCATCTCAAATATTTCACTAGCAAAAATATATTATTTCTCTGAGACTAGGGCTTAGGAGTAGGCACCTTGGATAATATTTGATCCACTATTGACTCTGGTGTGACTCCCTCGATCTCGTATTCGCTTCTTAGGATTATTCTGTGTATAAGTGCTGGTTTAGCAACACTCTTAACATCATCAGGAATAACATAGTTTCTATTATCTAAGTAGGCAAAGGCTTTAGCTAATTTAATAATAGCTATACCAGCTCTCGGAGAACCACCTAATCTCACAGCGGGATGTGTTCTTGTTGCCTCAACTATTGAGGCTACATACCCAAATATTGACTCATCTACACGAACTTTCTTCACCTCATTTATTACCTCTAGTAATGTGCTTCTACTAATGATAGGTTTGAGGCTCCTTGCTCTCTCCTCGATCTCATCTATTTTAGAAAGGATCTTTATAAAACCCTCTGTGGAGGGATAAGTTGAAACAATTTTCACAAGGAATCTATCTAATTGAGCCTCTGGAAGAGGAAAGACACCCTCGAACTCAATCGGGTTCTGAGTAGCGATAACCATAAATGGTTCCTCGAGCTTGAACGTGGTTCCCTCAATAGTCACTTGTCTCTCTTGCATAGCCTCGAGTAATGCGCTCTGTGTTCTCGGAGAGGCTCTATTTATTTCATCGGCTAAGAGAATATTAGTGAATATCGGCCCTTTCCTTAGTTTAAATTCACCTGTTCTTTGATCATATACGTAGGCACCTAAAATATCGGATGGGAGAAGATCTGGTGTCATCTGTATTCTTCTGAACTCGAGATCGAATAATGAGGCTATGGTTTTAGCAGTTAGGGTCTTAGCTATCCCGGGGACGCCCTCCATAAGTACGTGTCCCATTGATAGAAGTGAGGCTACTATGAGTGTGATCTCTTTCTCTCTCTCAATGAGTATATCAGATGTTGCCTCAAGGATCTTTTTCAATAAACTCATTCTCGACTCATCCTTAGCTACTTTGATGTCTTATAATTATTTTCCCCACAACCTCACCGGCTTCAAGCTCCTTATGTGCCTCAGACACTTTCTCTAGACTAATGATTTTGTGAATATGTGGTTTCACTAGTTTCTTAAAGTAGAGATCTATTATTTTATTAAACTCCCATCTACTACCCACATAAACTCCGTAGATAGTTATTCTCTTAGAATAGATTTGTCTGAGATTAACCGTGGTCTCGTGCCCCGAGGTTACTCCGAAGAGAATTAATCTACCACCTCTCCTAAGTAACTCGAGTGATAAATTAAAGGTTCTAGACCCAATGTAGTCAATAACTATATCCATCTCTCCTCTCAGTGAGGACAGATCTATTTTATCGTATTCTCCCACGATCACCTTATCGGCACCTAGTTTCTCCAAAAAATCTTTTTTCCAAGGAGATCTTGTGTGAGCATATATTTCTGCTCCATAGATCTTTCCTAAATTGATCGACGCGATCCCAGTGCCACCACTAGCACTCCAAACAAAAACACGTTCACCGGG
The DNA here is from genome assembly GCA_049970935.1 of Sulfolobales archaeon. Taxonomy (GTDB): domain Archaea; phylum Thermoproteota; class Thermoprotei_A; order Sulfolobales; family AG1; genus WYEN01. The sequence continues at coordinate 10,675 of JBMFLZ010000019.1, forward strand.
CTCCACACCAGCCTTGGTAACAAGCCCGTGATACACGGTCGTATATGTTAATGGTATTCCAGAGATCTCTGCTAAATAATTTTCTTTCACATACTCCTCTGGTATCCTCCGGAGAGATGTTAGGGGCACAGTTATTTTCTCAGCGTAGCACCCAGGCACTGTGTAGCCTAGAAGTGTGTAGTTATCACATTCATTTTCTCTCCCAATTAAGCATCTTCTACATACACCATCTCCCCAGCCTGGTGCCACAACCACGTAGTCACCTTCTCTAACAAGATCGCTTCTTCCATTGATTTTCTCTACGATACCAACCGCCTCTGAACCAGGTATCCTGGGGTATTGAACAGCGAATAATCTAGATCCTCTTCTCTGCCAAAGATCTATGTGATTAATACCGCAGTACAGCACTTTTATTAATGCCTCGCCCTCTCTCGGGACAGGATCACTGATCTCTTTTATCTCAAATGCTTCATCAGGAGAACCGGGCTTGGTTATTATAGCAGCCTTCATAGTCTCTAGTAGATTTAGTGAATTAAGCTCTTAAAAACATAGGGTTAGACCTTAACTCCAGATATAAAAGGATCTCTTATTAACTCAGAGAGAGATCGGAGAGTCCTGGAACCTCATACACGGGAACAAGATCATTTTTCCTCAGAATAGCAGTATTAGGCTCTATAAAAATCGCACCATAGCTACGTAGAATAGGTATAGAGGCTCTTGAATTCGTCTCAAGGATCTTAATTAATAGACTCTCTTTATCTATTAACTCAATAAATCTCACCTTAATGAAATCTTTAAATTTTCCCGTATACACATAATCTTCTGCTAGTCTAAATAATCCCTTCACCACATGTGTTTCCCCAGATCCTCCCTGGAGAAGATTTATTATTGGTTGAGAAACCATCAGAGTGCTTACGATGCTTGATTGTATGAATCCTGGTGATAGAACCACTGGTTTATCATATATTTTTGCATAACTAGTTCTTCTACCCGGCTGAATCTTTATTCCTCTCACAAGAACATTTGATCCTTTAATCTTCTCCACTGCTCTCAAAGTATGATCTCTATGACTCTCACCTAATCCTCCTATAGTAATGATCATGTCAAAATCATTTATTAACTCTCTCACTCTACTCATTATCAAATCCTCAGAATCCTCCGAAGGCTCAGATACTGATACGAGAGCCCCCATTGACTCACACATATGTTTTATCACTATACTATTTGTCTCCCTAGATCTATTTTCAATAAATTCTGTTCCAGTAGGAAGAATCGCTATCTTAGGTCTCTTAAAAACCTTTATCTTCTCAATACCTAGATCCAGTAATGTCTTAGCGATCAAGGGACTCACTCTATATCCTCTCCTAACGAGAACTCCTCCGCCAGAAAACTCGGGGCCTCTTCTAAAAATACTGTCTCTATAAATCACATATGAATCAATAGGTATTTTAATGAGATCTTTGCTCGAATACGTTCAGCCTCAATAGGCACAACAATTGATGCACCAGCAGGTAAACACTCACCAGTAGCAACATAAGTTGCCTCACCAGGTCTCAGCTCCGACACAGAATCACTAACGACAGCATACTTAACTTTTCCAGCGATAAGATTTATGGCGAAGCCATCGTAGTGAGCAATATCGCACTCTTTAAGGGATTATAACGAGGAAGTAAATTTTTTACCAAGATAATTTTATCGTAGTATTTAGGTGATTCTTATCCATGTCCTACCTTTCTTAATGTATATTTCTCTGATCCTATTTCTTAACTCAATAACTCTAGGTTTAGCCTCTAAAAAAATTCCTTCTAGCAATGCAGATAAGATCAGCGGATTTCCCTTTAGAGCCATAGATTCTAGTTCTTCGTAGGTGTATAGAAATAAATCAATTCTATATCTCTTGTATTCAGCTGATATAGAAAATCTTTCTAAGATGCTTAATTTCTCAAGATCCTTAGCTACAACTAACAGGTCTATGTCGCTCCAATCTCCGCCTCCACTTCTACTCCATGAACCAAATATAATGATTGCTTCAACTATGAATTTTTTCTTGATTTCCTCAATGATTTTGCTTAGATCTCTACTCCAATTTTTCTGAGACGTTCTCTCACCCACTCGATCAATGTTTTCGAGGCCTCAATAGCTCTTCTCGAGGTCGTCTCATCATAGTACATACCTGGATAACCGGACTCGAAAGCATTTGGGTATCTTGAGGGGATGTAGTGTCTATCTAGTTCTCTGGCGTATATGTACAGCTCTTCTGAAATACTCTCGATCTCTCTGAGATAGTCTAGGAGCTCAACAATAGAATGACCCCATGAACTTCTACCATGAGCGTATAAAAGAGCCTTAACAGCTTTCTCCGCGGCTTGCTGAGCTTGGAAACAGCTCCACTCATAGTTACTGTCCTCCAGACTGTCTTTGGCAGCCTTCAGATCTCTCAGTGCCTGCATAAACCATCTCTTGGCTTCTTCGAAACGCTCCAAATAACTCCTCCAATAATATGTATTGTCGCACGCTATATTCGTTATATTATATAATTTGTGTAATCAGTAAATTATATTATTTTAGCTTATTCCTAAGTAGAGCTTTGAGAATTCTGGATGTCTCAGTAACTCTCTTGGATCACCCTCATACCTGATTGTTCCACTCACTAATAGATATGCCTTATCCCCTATCTCAAGAGCTTTTACCGCATGCTGCTCTACTAGGACTATTGTGAGTTTTCTCTCGTCTCTTAAAGATACTACTGTGTCAAGAACTTTCTTAACTATTTTAGGAGCTAGATCTGTTGTTATTTCGTCTAGAAGAAGAATATCTGGTTTTCTCATTAGAGCCATTCCGATGGCGAGCATTCTTCTCTCACCACCACTTAATGTGCCAGCTTTTCTTCTTCTGAACTCTGATAGTACCGGGAATAACTGAAATACCTCCTCTACTCTTTTTCGGATCTCGTCCTCAGGTAGTAGATAACCTGCTATCCTAAGATTCTCCTCGACGGTTAGTGATGAGAATATATTACCTATCTGAGGAACATATGAGATCCCCATAGAAGCAATCTTATTAGGGCTCAGCCCAACAATATTTTTATTCTTGAAGAATATCTTTCCTGAATACACATTAGCTAAACCAGTTATAGTGTTTAGAAGAGTTGATTTACCAGCTCCATTAGGTCCTACGACCACGGTTATTTTATTATCAACTACGCTAAAGTTTATATTAAACAAAACCTTCAGCGGTCCATAGCCTGCTGTGAGATCCTTTATCTCTAGAATAGGCATCTTTATCTACCCTATATAGACCTCTATTACAAGAGGATTATTCGCTACTGACTGAGGATCTCCCTCGGCAATAACTCTTCCTCTATCCATTACATATACGTAATCAGCGAATGGTAGCGCAATATCTATTCTGTGCTCAATAACTAAGAAGCTTACATCAGTGCTCTCTCTAATAGCTCTGATCTGTTTGAATATATCGTGTGCATATGCCGGGTCTGTTCCGCCAATGGGCTCATCTAAAATAACGAGCTTAGCGTTGGCAGCGAGTGCTCGAGCTAACTCAAGCATCTTGAGCTCTCCTGCACTAAGTTTCTTGGCCGTGTAATCCCATTTCTTGTCTAAACCTACTCTTCGAAGTATCTCGAAGGCTCTCTCTATATGTTTCTTCTCCTCATCTACCCAAAATCTTCTTATCGGAGCTATTAGTGGGTTCTCGCCAATATTTCTCATTGAGGCGAGAACATTATCTAGTACCGTTAATGATAAGAATGGCTGTGGTATCTGGAATGTTCTTGCGATACCTAATTTGTATCTCTCATGCGAATCCATATGAGTTATGTCTATGACTCTATCTCTCGTAGGTCTATAGAGGATCTTGCCCTCATCAGCTCTCAAAACACCTGTGCAGAGATTAACGAATGTTGTTTTACCGGCTCCGTTAGGTCCGATCAGTAGTGTTAGTTTATTTCTCCAGATCTTCATACTAACTTTATTAACAGCTTTTAATCCCCCAAAGCTCTTAACAACATCTCTCGTCTCTAAAATAGCATCGCCTGGCTGAGACAAATTATTCACCTAAATAAAAAAATCATTATTTAAAAAAATTTTATGAGTAGAATTCTATTGTGTCTGTTAATCCTTTGTATAATCCAATTACTTTCCACACGTATTTATCTCCTTCCTTAACTATTGCCCAGAGATCATAGTCACCAACTTTTCTATCGCCATTCTCATCGAGCTCTATGTATCCTGAGGCACCCATGTAGTGTTTTAGTATAAGTGGTAGAGCGTTCTTGATTGCCTCACCATCGTATTTACCAATAGCATCTATTGTTAAAGCAACTGTCCATATAGCGTCATACACGAAGTAAGTGTAGCCCATAGGTTCTTGACCTAACGCATCTTTAATCCACTTCCTGATTTTATCTGTGAATGGTGAGACACCTGGTGAAGCCATAGTGTTATAGAATTTAACTTTTACAGCAAACTCGGCGACTGCTGGATCTAGTAGTGGTGTGACAGCAGCTGTACCATCAGATCCCTGCCAAATAACTTTTCCTAAAACATCATATTGCTTAGCCGCCGCAATTAAGGCTGCTGCCTCCTCGAAACTAATCGCGACAACACCAACTTTATCAGCACCGTATTTGCTTACTGCGTCAGAGACAATGCTATTAAGCTTAGCTGCCTCAGCTGAGAATTCTTTGGCATCTGGGTCATATCTTATGGACTCTAATAAGCCGCATCCTCCACCCGCCGCCTTGCATATTTTGTCGAAGTTGTCTCTAACAGCACTGTATAGACCGTCTCCCCATGTATCGCCTCTGTAGATAATTGTTATGTATCTCGCTCCTCTCAGCCACATTATCTTCGCTATAGCTTTTCCTTGGTAGAGATCATTTGGTGTGTATCTAAGGATCATGTCTGGGATAGCAAGTCTCGGGGATGTAGACGATGGCGAGATAATCAATAGCTTATTAGCATCAGCGTAGCTCTTAATCTCAGAGACCTCAGCACTAGAAGCTATACCTATAAACACCTTAACACCTCTGGCATGCAAGGCCATAACCTTATCTAAGCAAGTCTTAGGATCCGTGGCTGTGTCCTCTATAATTGCTTTAATTCTCCATTGTCTACCTAAACTAGCTAAGTAGCTATTAATCTCATCAACAGCTTTCTCGATAACAACCCTATACTGGGCACCAAAAGTTGATAGTACACCTGTTAAGGGTATCGGAAAACCAATTGGGATCTCCCCTGTTAATCCTGTGGGTCCAGCACCCGGGATAGTTACAGTAACCACGCCAGCAGGAACACCTGTTGGAGCAACTGTACGCTCAACTGTAACAGTTGGAGCTGCAGTGGGTCTCATAGATCCGATAGCGTATCCCGCCACTAAACCAATTATTAACATTACGATAGCAACAGCTACGAAAACTATTTTACTAATTCCTTTCATACTCATTTTAGAGACCTCAACTATGATTTCCTCTGTAGGTATATAAATATTAAATTCTGGATACACAGAAATTATTGATCCTAACTTTAGATATATTAATCATAGTAACTTGAGAACCTAGTTAATGTACTGATCCAATGATCTTGTTCCAAAACTCCTTGTATCTATCATGTATAACTTTTTATATTGAGATTTACAGTAAATATGGTGATTGTATACGATTGATCTTGCTGTGAAAGCAATTGTTTATGCCAGTGGCATAGGTATAGGTGCTGCAGCGATTACACTGATATACTCTGCTACAAGAACCTTCAACTTTGCTCACGCATCAATGGTTACTTGGGGCTTCTACATGGTTTTTACATTCACAACATTATTCGGAGGATTACCTGAGTATTATTTAATTTTTGCTGGATTATTCTCCTCCCTGCTAGGTGTCTTGATATATTATGGAGTAAATATATGGCTTCTTAAGAGAGGAGCAAGTGAAGTCACTCTAATGATGTCTACATTGGGTGTCGATCTTATTATATTTGGTTTCTTGAATGTATACATAGATTTCTTAGCAGGATATGTCAGAGGATTAGGGTTAGCAGGTGTTAATCCCATATATTTTATCTTAGAGACTAAAGATCTCATAGTTCCTTACCTGGGTATTAGATTATCAGGTATAGTGGCACCAGCGATACTTGTGTTAGGAGTGGTCTTCTTCACTTATTCTTAACTAGAACAAAGATCGGTATAGCTATGAGAGCCTCTATAGAGAATCCTCCTCTAGCAGCAATCTCCGGGATAAATATCTACACGGTATATCTCCTCGCATGGATCATAGGAGGGTTCTTAGCCGGTTTAAGTGGGGGAATACTAAGTCTAATATCCACAGGCTATAACACAGTTGGCATGACACTCATAGTCACATTCTTCGCAGGATCAATAGTTGGAGGATTGTACTCGGTATTTGGAAGTTTACTAGGTGGATTATTAATAGGACTGGGAGAGTACATAGGGATATATCTACTATCTATGTACCTAGGTGGCTGGGTAACTGTCTATAGACCGGTGATCCCGCTAGCTATAATGGTGGCAACACTTCTTATTCAACCAATGGGTTTAGCCGCGATAGATTGGGGTAAGATTCTTAGGAGAGTAGGTCTAGTCAGGAGGTGACTATTATGGACGGAGAGCTCACGATCATTCTAATGAATATACTACTTAACTTTGGTATAGGTCTCATAGTGACCCTTAGTCTCAATTTGGAAGTAGGATATATGAACCTACCTCAATTCGGCAGAATGCTCGCAGTACTAGTGGGAGCCACGGTAGCCGGCGGAGTATCAGGCAGAATAATCGCCGCATTACTAGGCTTCCCCTTCGGGGCTGAGTATGCTGGACCTGACAACTACAGAATAGTTAATGATATCAATATGATCTTAGAGAAGAATCCAGTGCTCTCAATACTTTACCTAATCCTGACACTAGTGCTGGCAGCAATTCTCGGGGGGGTCATGGGCTATTTAACAGCTTATCCAGCTATAAGACTGCGTGAAGCATATTTAGGTATAACACTACTAGCATTTGCGGATATTCTTCAAAATATTGTGTGGTACTACGATCCTATAGCCGGTGGGACACAGGGTATAAATGTAGTTGATCCATTCAGATTCTTTGGTCCAAAAAGATTTGAGGCAAGCATATATGTTATAGTGGCGATAGCTCTCTTAGTATTTATCTACATTGAGCTCTTAACGAGATCTCCCTATGGTAGGGTGTTAAGAGCTATAAGAGATGCTGAGACAGCTGCAGCTGTCTACGGTAAAAACATTGTTCAAATGAGATCTTATACAATGATCATTGGAGGAGCGATCGCCGCGGTAGCAGGTGCTCTATGGGCTCTGTACACAGGTAGTTTCAAAGCAATTACGTATACTAGGTTGCTATGGACGTTCTGGCCATGGGCCTATATGATGCTTGGCGGAACAGGGAATAATCTCGGGGTTTTAGTAGGTGTACTAATATTTTCTATATTTAGGACATATATAACGATCTATAAGCACGAAATATCTAGCTATTTAATGATTAGTGCTGAGTGGCTTGAGTATATACTAGTTGGTTTAGTGATTGTGTTAATTGTATTAATTAGACCGCAGGGGCTTATTCCCGAGAAGCCAACACACATAATTCCTAGGAGAGAGATCGAGAAAATAATTTCCTCTCAAGAGCAGGGGTCCTCGGGGAAAAGATAGCTTCAGCAAATCAAATATCTAAGACAATAAATGTTTTCCAAATAAAATCTTCTCTTTTAATCTGCATCTGAGCATAAGTGACTGCTTTAACAACGATTCCCGGAGGATGCTTATTTCTATCAAAGATCTCTCCACACACAACTCCTTCAAGGATTATCTTATCTAGTCCCTCAGGATCTTTCTCAAAAACAATTTTATTCACTTTAGCACTAGAAGCCACAAAATGCTTTTCGTCATGAAGTATAAGAAGATTCTCAAGCCATCTATACATGAGATTCTCAAGATCAAAACCCTCAGCAGATACATTAATACACTCTCTAGCCTCAACTTTATCTAGTTCTGTCATATAGCTAAACATTCCTAGAGCAGCTAATTCATAGAGTTTTAGAAGAGACTCATTCTCAACAGAGAACATTACATCAGCGGTGTGCTCATACTCTTTAAAATACTTCTTTAATTCCTCAATAGACAATCTCAAACACCTAATACATACTTTATATAGACACCTAATAATATTCTTTATTGAGTTAATTACTTGCTACTTTGTGCATAGCATATGAGTTCTTTAATTCTCTCAGGATCTATGTTTCCTCCGGTGATCATAGCAACAATTTTCTTCCCAGCTAATTTCTCCTTGATCTTGAGAGCGGCAGCCAATGAGGCAGCTCCGGAGGGCTCGGCCACGACGCCTTCCAGCTCGAGGAGTATCCTAACTGCCTCAATTATTTCAGGGTCACTTACTAGGACTATATCATCGATCCTGTCCTTAAGTATTTGGAAAGGATACTCATAGGCTCTAGCAGTAGCCAGTCCCTCAGCAATTGTATCAGCTCTACCGGTGGCGACTAGCTCTCCTCTCCTCCACGACAAATAGAAGCTTTGGGCACCCTCAGCTTGTACACCCACCACTTTTATCTCTGGATTAATTGTTTTCGCAACAATTACTGCTCCAGAGGCTCCTGAACCACCGCCTATTGGATTAATTATCACATCTACATCAGGTAGATCCTCGATAATTTCTAGATGCATTGTGGCTACACCGGGGTACAGTAGCGGCTCATTAACTGGGTGAACATAAAGCATATTCTTCTCCTCAGCTAATTTCTCAGCCATTTCACGTGCCTCTTCAAAGATCCTTCCATGGATTAATACCTCAGCACCCAGATCCTTAACCGCCTCAATCTTATTCTTCGGAGCTGTAGAAGGCATAACGATTATTGTTCTGGCACCAATTAGTGAGCCTGCGTACGCTATTGACTGAGCATGGTTCCCTGTAGAGGCTGTTATTAATCCTCTCCTAATAGCCTGATCCTTCATTACATTAACGTAATAAACACCTCCTCTCACTTTGAAAGCTCTCGTGACCTGAAGATTCTCTAGCTTCAGATACACATCGGCATTAATTAATTTAGAGATCTTTTTAGCGTAAATAAGAGGGGTTCTTACAATATATCTACTCACAATTTTTCTAGCGACATAGACATCTCTTAGTGTAGGGATCTGGTAATTAGTCAATTTAAATCATGTTAAAATATAAATCTAATTACTTTTATAACTTATCTTAAGAAGAATAATTCTTAGGAGAATGGTGCCTCCGGGAAATGCGTAGAATCACAAGAGCACTATCAGGAGTCTATGTAGTAGCTGTAATGACTAAGCCTTTCCCGTGTCCCCACGGTAAATGCATATACTGCCCAGGAGGACCGGAGTTCGGCACCCCTCAGAGCTATATTGGTAAAGAACCTGCTCTCATGAGAGCTCTACAAGTGAACTATGACCCCTATGAACAAGTCAGGACTAGACTAAGACAATACGAGCTCAATGGACATACACCAAAGAAATTAGATATAGTGGTTATGGGCGGGACATTCACAGCTATGCCAAGAGATTATCAAGAGTGGTTCATAACGAATATCTTCACCGCAGCCAATAGATACCCCAGGGATCCACCGGATAAGCTACCTACTCTCGAGGAGGCTCATGAGGAGAATGAGAGAGCTGATATAAGAATCGTTGGTTTAACAATTGAGACAAGACCTGACTGGGCTATGGAGAAAGATGCTGATTGGATGCTTCGTTTAGGTGCGACGAAGGTTGAGATCGGTGTACAATCAATATATGAAGACGTGTTAAAACTGATTCATAGGGGGCATGGAGTTAGGGAGATTATTGAGTCAACGAGAATTCTAAAGGACTCAGGCTTTAAGGTTGGGTACCATATAATGCCTGGTCTACCAGGATCAAATTTTGATAGAGACATAGAGATGATTAAAGAGATCTTTGAGAACCCAGATTATAGACCTGATATGCTCAAGATCTATCCAACACTAGTTATTGAGGGAACAGGTCTCTACAAGATGTGGAGAGAAGGTCTCTACAAACCATTGAGTGATGAAGAAGCAGTTGAGTTAATATCAGAGTTCTACAGGTACATCCCGAGATGGGTGAGGATAATAAGGATCCAGCGAGATATACCATCGTATCTAATCTCAGCAGGTCCTAAAAAATCTAATTTAAGAGAATTAGTTGAGAAAAGAGCCTTGGAGAAAGGCATTGTGATCAATGATATAAGATTCAGAGAAGTTGGAAGACAAGAGATTTATAGAGGTAAGAAACCAGGTAGCATCACAATAACTAGAGAGATCTATGAGGCAAGTGGTGGAACAGAGATCTTCCTAGCAGCAGAGGATCCCGAGAACAATATTGTCGTAGGAATTCTCAGAATGAGAATACCATCAGAAAAAGCTCATAGACCCGAGATGAAGGGTGAAGTAGCGGTTATCAGAGAACTTCATGTCTACGGGATACAACTACCACCAGGGGTTCACGATGAGAGATCTTGGCAGCACCGTGGCTGGGGATCTAGGCTCTTGAGAGAAGCTGAGGAAATAGCTAGAGAAAAGTTTGGTGCTAAGAAGATCCTGGTTTTATCAGGTGTAGGAGCCAGAGAATACTATAGAAAACTAGGCTACTACAGACCCCGGGAGTCACCTTATATGACTAAGGATCTCGCATAGATCTATTTCACCTTGATAGCCACAAAATAAATATTTGAGCTCTCACTCTCTCTATATCCACTTGTGTAGCCTAGTGAAATAATCCTGAGCTCTCCTACTCTGAGTATAGTCTTTCTAATCTCACTCATGTCATAGAGGTAGTAGAGACGTTTGTACACTCCTCTTCTGCTTCTCCACGAAACATATAGTCTACGTGGATAATCTACTAAACCAAATAATGACTTGAGCATGCTCCAAAGAATCTTTAGAAGAAATCTTCTCTGCCTCCAAGACCATATAGTTGCAATTAGGAAACCACCGCCTCTGATTACTCTAGAGATCTCTCTCAAAGCATTCTCTAACTCCTCTGGAGGAATATGATGTAGAGATGCAATAGCAATAATCGTGTCAATAGAAGAGGATCTTAGTGGGATATGAAGAATATCAGCAACTAATGAGTCGCCGAAGATTCTTCTCTTAAATATATTCTCTCGTGAAATTTCAGCCATTGACTTAGATAGATCTAGGCATATCACATAGGCATTATTGATCTCGGCAACGTATAAACCATTTACGCATGGTCCTGAACCAAGATCAAGCACGATTCTTCCTCTAGCGATCCTAGAGATCTTCCATGGTCTCCCTCTCCAGAATCTGTATCCTTCTGCCACAGCGTCGTATGTCTCCGCGATTTCTCTGATCTCTTTGTGAATATCTCTTTTTCTAATAAATCTCCACATGCTCCAAATAAAAATCTTGTTGAAATAAATTATGAGAGATAATTGATTAATATTGCTAAAAAGATCTATTTAGATCTCTCAGCCTCTAACCTGGCCTTGTAGTAGTTTTCGAGCTCTTGATCACTCATGCTCCTGTAGGGCTCTGCCAGAATCATTCTCTTATCCTTATTCTTCAGGAAATAATAAACTGAGTAAGAACATATAGGAACAATCTCTACCCCTCTCATAGAAGCTATCTCAATAGCTTTATCAACCAGTAATTTAGCGTATCCCCTACCTCTATGTTGAGGAGGAGTATATGTCTCAATAAGATACATTTTACCACCATCGATCTTGTAAGTTAAGTAAGCCTTTGATCCGTCACCAAATTTTATGTATATAACATCTGAGGTGTATCTAAGAGTAATACTCTCTTGCTCACCTGATGCAGATCCCTGACTCACACTACTCATATTGACATCTGAATAATAGAGATTTAAGAACTTATAAGCTAATTCATATTCGTATTAATCAGCTTTATAAGTTAATCTATTATCTTTACATAAACCGTGTCTCTTTATGTTTCGTGGATAATTATGCTCGAGTTATAATTACCATGGATTATTTTAATCTTATTAGGATTAGTTATGAGTGAAGTAAAGAGATCTTCTCACGATCTCAAGATAAGAGTAGAGACAGGTTTGAAGAGTTCAAGGATCTTAATAAATGATCCTGATCCTGTCATAAAATTCGGTCTCCCCGATGGCGAGCCCAGACCCAGTGTAAGAATCAATGGGAACAGCATCGAGATCTCCTATAGAGAATACAAGAGATCTGTTGAGATTAAGCACTCAGGAGATAAATTAATTATATCGACGAGTCTCAGGCCCTGGGAGCATATTTTGGGATTAGGTGAGAAAACTCTTCCTCTTGATAGAAGAAGAGTTAGAGTTGCTATGTGGAACTATGATAATTTTGGGTATCAGAGAGGAGTAGATCCATTGTATATATCAATACCATTCATGATAATTGTTTCAAGAGGCTTTAGCTTCGGGATCTTTGTTAATCACCCTGGATACTCAGTGTTTGATATAGGATACTCTGAGTATGATAAGATCCTTATAGAGGTCTGGGACACCTCCACTGAAGTCTTCGCTATCGTAGGCTCCTCTCCAAAAGAGGTTCTCGAGATCTACACATCTATTACAGGAAAACCATTCATACCCCCTCGATGGGCATTGGGTCACCAAGTAAGTAGATACTCGTATTATCCACAGAGTCTTGTTCTTGAGATAATTGATAAAATCCTTGAGTATGCTCCTCTAGATGTTATTTACTTAGATATTGACTACATGGATAAATTCAGGATCTTTACATGGGATAAAGAAAGATTTCCTGACCCTAGAAAATTCTCAGATGAGCTTCATAAAAGAGGTGTTAAACTAGTAACAATAATTGATCCTTATATAAAGATTGATCCTGAAGATGGGGTCTTTAGAGAAGCACTTGATCTATTAGTTCGTAGAAGATCTGGAGAAATATATGTCTCTAAGGGCTGGCCCGGCTATTCTGGGATCCCAGATTTCTTCAATAGAGAAACAAGAGAGTGGTGGGCTTCTAAGATCGAGTGGTGGGCTAGGGAGTATGGGGTAGATGGTGTATGGCTTGATATGAATGAGCCCA
>JBMFLZ010000020.1:0-22317 GCA_049970935.1 Sulfolobales archaeon
GTAGTATGTTTCAGCAACTGTCTTTAATGCCGCAACTAGTTTATCCATATCATCAGTTTTTCCGCCGGTGGCTAGGAGAGCGAGACCAACAAGCCACGCAGCATCGTATCCATTAGCTGCTATCGGGAACGGATCTTTACCATATTTAGCTCTATACTTCTCGAGAAACTGCTTATACTTAATTGATGTGACAGAGGTTGGGAATGTACCCATCCACTTAACAGAGTAGACGAAATCAGCCATCTCTTTTGTCTGGAAGAGCACTTCAGGAAGTCTAAGAGGCTCAGAGCTGAACCATCTAACAGATCTCAGCACAGGATCCTTTGATGCGTGTCCCAGGATATTAGCGCCGTCTTTCTCGAAAGCTATTATGACCACAGCTGTTTTCGCATCAGCACCTAAGCTCTTTATCTTATCGGATAAAGTCCTCACCTCAGTGGCGTAATCCGGCTGATCAGGGTTATAGGCTATTAGCTCAATAGCCTTTCCACATTTACTAGTGAAGTATTTTCTCGTCATCTCAGCCAGTCCTGCTCCGTAAGCATCATTTCTGTATATAATAGCCACCTTCTCTATCCCCTCTCTACAGAGTAGTGAGGCTAACGCCTTACCCTGTAGAGTGTCTGGTCCAATATTTCTAAACACGTATTTCTTGGGGATAGCTAGTGCTGGGCTAGTTGAGTAGGAGCTTATCACAAGAATCTTGTTTTGCTCAGCAAATGGTCTCATAGCCATTAGCTCTCTACTGAATTGTCCACCGAAAACTATTCTCACATTATTATTCTGGTAAACCTTCTGAAGAGCTTTTAAAGCCTCGTCAGGGTTAGTCTTAGTATCCTCAACATAAGCCTTTAATCTAAACGGGGCACCTACACTAGCCAAGAAGTTATTTACATCCTCAATACCCATTAGTATTCCATTACCTATGTGAGTCCCCTCAACAGCTCCTTCACCTGATAAAGCTACTAGAACCCCTACAGGAACCTCAAATGGGCCTGTAGGAGATGTGGCTGTTCCTACTACCTGTCTCTGTGGTGTAGTTGATAATCCATAGAAGTATCCTCCAACGAAGCCAACAATTAATAAGATGACAGCAATTATAGACATTAATAGAGTAGATTTATTCATAATATCTTCCTCGCCTAATAATTTATTCAAAATCTTATAAATTTTTTATTTAATTCATATCTTAAATATCTCAATTGACTGAAATAATATCTAAGAATTGAGTAGGTATGTACTCATGTAATTTATTAAGTATTGATCGCGAGGATCCAATTATGATTGCATTATTAACTTTTATAATTCTTAACAATAAAAATTCAGTGGAGTTGAATTATTATGATTGATCCCTCGATTCTTCTGATATCTCTTCAATATGGTTTACTCTATGTTTTAATGTCTCTTGGATTAACACTCGCTTACTCAATAGCAAGATTCGCTAATTTTGCTCAAGGAGAATATGTTATGATAGGAGCATATATGGCAGCCCTGATATATAATCTCTATGGTTTCTCTTACTTAATGTTGATACCTCTAGCAGGTGTGATAGGAGCTATATCTGCTGTTCTTAGCTACTTAATATTTTATAGACCTATGATGAGAAGAGGGCTCAGCTCCAATATGCTTATGATTGGCTCTATAGGTGTTATGTTGATCTATGAATACATAATATGGATATTCACAGATGTAATCAATAATTTACTTAGACCAAGATTCGATCCTAAGAGACTTCCCGCTTCTTCTGGAGGTGTAGATACCCTATCTATAATAGTTGCCACAAGTATAGTGGCTGTCGCAACACTAGCATACATCTACGGATCTACTAACATAGGAAGATCATCACGAGCATACGCCGATAATCCTTATCTAGCGAGAATATCAGGAGTAAGTGAGGATAAAGTAATGTTCTTTATGTGGAGTATAGCAGGATTCTTAGGGGGATTAGGAGGAGGATTATGGGGAGCATACGTGTCGCAAGTAACACCTAATATGGGCTTTGAGAACCTCTTGAGAATGTTTGCTACAGCGATCCTTGGTGGAATGACTAGTTTCTGGGGGACCATTATAGCAGGTTTAACAGTTGGCTTCGCTGAGAACCTAGGGATCTACGCATTAAACAAGGTCTTTGGCATCCCCACAGTATATAAACCTGTTATACCATTTCTGATAATAATATTTACTCTACTACTATATCCACAGGGACTCGGTGAAATATCGGAGAAGGGTGTAGATAAAGCAAAGAGTCTCTTAATGAAACTTATTAGATACTAGACTAAGGTGAGTCTATTGATCGAAACCATTGTGGGAATAATATACTCTATAGGAACCTTCTTCGTAATATACGCCCTACTTGCCCTAAGCCTAAACATTGAGTTGGGCTACGGAGGATTATCAAATTTCGGTAAGGTAGCTTTCTACGCGATAGGAGCATTCGCCACAGGAGCATTAGCTGATAGAATAGCTTTCTGGATGATTGGTAGAGTGTTCGATATAACGTCTTCATATGATCCTAGTAAAGCCGATGTGTTTAAATTAGCCGAGGTTAATAGCATGATCATATATATATCCTCGACAATGCCCTTTGTAGCAATAGCATCATTCATAGTATCAATGTTAGTTGCTGTAGGAATAGCCGGTTTATTTGGATTATTAGCTACGTATCCCACTCTTAGACTAAAAATTGATTACCTAGGAATAACTCTACTAGTCTTCGGAGAGATAGTGAGAATAATTGGTGTAAGCTATGAGCCGATGGTGGCAGGTCCACACAGCATGGCTGTTATTAAACCATTCGCATGGCTGAGCACCTTAGGCATGCCATCTTATATGCCTGATCTAGTATACTTCTTATTTACACTAGCTATATTCGTAACAGTATATCTCATGCTTGAGAAAATGCTTAACAGCCCATTTGGTAGAGCATTAAAAGCTATGCGTGATGACGAGCTCGCCGCAGCCTCACTAGGTAAGAACCTCGTCAAGTTAAAGGCCGAGGCCATGGTTCTTGGATCAATGATAGCGGGCTTAGCAGGAGCACTCTACGTAGGCTATACAGGGAGCATAAGTGCTAGTGAGTATATACCATTCGTAACATTCATTATATGGACAATTGTTCTATTAGGAGGATCAGGTAATAACGTGGGAGTTATCGTGGGAGCTGTTATTTGGATGATCCTCGATAGAACCCTTAGGGTAGTAAAAGATCTTTTCCCAACACTACTATTCTCAGAGGATTATCTGAGGTACCTGCTAACAGGCGTATTCATAGTGCTGCTGGTGACTTACAGACCCTACGGAATACTTCCAGAGAAAGAGATCAAGACACCATCGTGGAAATACCTCGAGAGAGTCGTGGTTTCTTCCTCAACCCCATCCGGAGGAGGTGGTGAGGAATAGGGATCATTTTACAGACCAAAGAGGTATCTAAGTACTTCGGGGGTCTAAAAGCTGTGGATAAAGTATCTATCGAAGTGAAAGAAGGGAGTATAACTGGATTAATAGGTCCTAACGGATCAGGTAAAACAACTTTGTTTAATGTGATATCAGGTGTATATAAACCAGATGGCGGAGAAGTTTACTTCAGAGGTAAGAGAATAGATGGTTTAAAACCTCATCAGATATACAAAATGGGTCTCGTAAGAACATTCCAGATCCCAAGACCCTTCTGGGGCTTAACCACATATGAGAATATTCTCGCATCAGGAAGAGATAATCCCGGGGAGAATCCTCTGAAAGCTCTTATACGGAGGATTTGGGTGAGAAAAGAGGAGGAGCTATCTAAAAAATCTATTGAAGTAATGAGGGTTCTAGACATGATTAAATTTGCTAGACTAAGACCCGCGGAACTATCAGCAGGTGAATTAAAGATCCTTGAGATAGCACGTGGATTAGTGAGTGACCCAGTCTTATTAATGCTTGATGAGCCTGTGGCGGGTGTGGAACCCTCATTTGCTCATGAGATATTTAGGAATATAGTTAGACTAAGAGATGAGTACGGGATCACATTTTTCATAATTGAGCACAAAATAGATATTTTATTCAACTACGTTGAGGAGGTCTATGTAATGGATAGAGGAAAGATTATTGCGAGAGGAGATCCCTTAACTGTCTCAAAGGATCCTAATGTTATAGAGGCTTATATCGGGGGTGGCAGAAAGTGATTCTCGAGATAAAGGCCTTAACCTCAGGATACGGTAAGATGAAAATACTTCACAATATAACAGTGAATGTGAACACAGGAGAAGTGCTAAGTATCGTGGGTCCAAATGGTGCTGGTAAAACAACACTGCTTAACTCAATCACTGGGAATGCGAGGATATTCTCTGGAAAAATAATATTTGATAAACAAGATATAACGGGGAAGAAACCAGAGATCATGCCTTATATAGGGATCTCTTATGTTCCTCAACTAATGAATATTTTCCCAACACTAACAGTTGAAGAGAATCTCTTGGTATCAGCACAGATCCTCAGAGACAAAAATTTAATAAGAGAGAGACTTGAAGAAATATACTCACTATTCCCGATTCTCCTAGAGAGAAGAAGACAAAAAGCAGGCACATTAAGCGGGGGAGAGAGACAAATGCTAGCTATAGCGAGAGGACTTATTCAAAGACCAAGATTACTGCTTCTAGATGAGCCAACAGCTGGTTTATCGCCTAAGATGGTCTCTATCATAAGTGATAAACTCATTGAGATCAAGAAAACAAATATATCGATAATACTCGTTGAGCAAAATCTCAGAGTCGCCCTAGACGTCGGGGATAGAGTCTCTGTAATCGTTAGTGGCAGAATAGTTGCCGAGGGAAAGACTAATAGTTTCTCTATAGATGATATATCAAAACTATTTTTCGCAGATACTAAGTCGTAGTGATCTGTTGCTTAGTCTCTGAAACTATATATACTTCACTAATCAATTTTCAATGGGATCTAATAATATTTAGGGTGTCGATGATTTGAGACATGATTTCTTAGTCTCTGTAGTTGTTGGTGTTCCTGGAGTAGGTAAATCAACAGTCGTTTCTGAGGCGCTAAAAATATTATCTAGTGCTAACTACAATGTCCTTGTTTTAAACTACGGAGATTTTATTCTCCAAGAGCTGAGGGAGCGTGGTTTGGTTTCTTCGAGAGATGATCTTAGGAGACTTCCTCTCAGGATTCAATTGATGCATCAAGCGAATGCGGCAAAGAGAATCATTGACTACGCCAAGAGTAGTTTTTCTCTTAGGAGCGGGGAGAGAAATGTTTTGATAGTTGATACCCATCTCTGGATAAAAACAAGAGCGGGGTACTGGCCTGGTCTTCCTCATCACGTGGCTCAAGTGCTTATGCCTGATCTCATAGCTATAATAGAGGCTGATCCGATGGAGATTATATCTAGACAATCAAGAGATCCAACTAGATACCGAGGTGATTATGCAGATCCTAAATTAATTGAGGAGTTGCAGGAGCTTAATAGGAGAGAGGCTCTTGTGGTGGCTACTTTGACGGGTGCCGCGATAAAGATTATTAGAAATAGAGAGGGTGAGGCTGATAAAGCGGCTAGAGAATTAGTTGATGCAATAATCAGCTTAATGCCCTCGAGAGATTAAATTACTTTTCTTATTCTCCCTAATCCTTTTAGTTCCAAGTAAACACCTATGTAGCCGGGGACTTGATATAGTGTTTCTCTGTATGCTCGGAACTCTACACCAAATATTCTGATCCTAGGAATATTGTAGAATGTCTCGATCACTACTCTATAGTCTTTAAATGGCGAGAGTTTCTCAGGATCAAATCTAAAATCATTTAATTCCACAGGATCCATTTCTACAGCTAATAGACCTGATTTACCATTAATAGAATTCGGTATTCTCACAAGTCTCGATATATCTATAGTGACCATGGCATCAATAGGTATCTCGGGAGATATCTCAGGCAGACGCATATACTCCTCATAGATCTCTTTCGAATACTTCATCAAAAGATCTTTTGCCTCAGCAGTGTCACTAATCAAATATTTTCTCAGAACTTCATTATCTGTTTTATCAAGTATTTTTCTAGCAATTCTTCTTCTCAATCCACCATCAAGTATTCTTGGGGGTAGAGGGATCTTCTTGTCCCCTACGAAATCTTTTTTCGAAAGAGATTTTTTAGCCGAGATATAATCAGCAATAATTCTTCTCTCCTCTCTACCCAAGGATCTGAATCTCTCATCAACTACTCTTACATGAAATCCTCTATTACCTGAGAACATAACCTTAATATATTTCTTGCCTACACCGAATTCCTCAATTAATATATCGATTAGATCCTGAGTATATCTCTTAGCGTACTCAATACATTCGGGCTCAATAATATCTATTGTTTCCCCAGAGCAATTAGGACACTCTCTCTCAGGATCCTCACTCAATAATCCGCACTCAGGACATACTCTAATCTTTCTAATCAAATTATTCCCCACGCACTCAGGGACGTGGTCTGCGTCTATATCAAATAATAGATCTGATCCTCTCCAGCTCTTAGCCTCCATATCCTCTATATATGGGTAGAGATATGTCGCCGCCGAGTAGTATAGGTGGAGAGGTGGTCTAGATGTGAAATACGCTATCACTTCATCGCGTGATTTAAATGATAAATGTCTCACGTAGCTCTCTGAGCCAAATGGTTGATAAGCAAATTCTCTATACTCTAAATCATCTGGTAATAAAAGATCTGCCTTCGAGTAGTACTTCTGAAAAAAATCTTTCACTAAACTACTCTTGTCTTGGCGCGACATATAGAACCAGCCAAGCACCTCTGGGGAGAGATGTCTTTATTCTAACAGGTATATCCTCCCCAAAGAACAATTCTACATTATCAGCGATCATCGCTAGTTTAGATACTTTATCAAAATAATCAATTGAGTATCTACTTCTCTGCTCTTTATCAGCATTAAACTCATACGATGTTAATAAACCTGATTCCTTGGTCAGATCTATCTTAACCTCGCTCAGCTCTGATTGAGTGGACATAACTAGTTTCTCGCTATCAGCATATAACTCAATGAATTCACCAACCTCTGAGATAATCTTATAGCTACTCTTAAAAGCCTGCGGGATCATAGATGCCTTGACAGGGAATTCTAGAGAGAGTTCAGGAGGCTCCTCAACAGCTCCTGGAGAGAGAGCTGTTGCCTCAAAATATCTCTCAACCCCCTTCAGGGGATATTAGACCTATTCTCAGATTAGGTGGTTGATAAATTAATTCAATCTCGTCTTTCTTACTTGATCTTCTAAGGATCTTCATCATAACCTCTAGATTAGCATAGATCTTAGTTTCTTTCTCAACATCAAATACATCGAAACCTTCTCTAGGAATACTAAACTCGATCATTGCAACATGAGCAGGATCCATTGCTCTAATTAACAAACCCTCCTCAGAGACTTTGATAACAGCTGCCTCGACAAGATCCTCTAGAGCCGCAATTGAGTATCTCCAGGTTCTAGCATCAGCAAATCTTAATCTCATAATTTTCACCAATCAAAATTTCTTATTACGTAAGAATTAATATAACAATACTTAATTTTTTAATTAGCACATTCTCTACCATTAATACATTGATCTTAGCAGGCGACTCCTATTGAAACGATGATATAATTTATTGAGTATGAATACTAGTAATACTAGTTTCATGATTTAAATACCTGATTCATATAATTTATCATGATATCCCAGGGAGTAAAAGGTGTGTAAAATATTGATCACGAAAATGAGATCAGGACTACAAGAATTTTCGTATAGGTCCGGGGTGAGTTGGAGATGAGAAATATTGGTCCTGTGATCTATGATTTCAAAAGATCTCTGCTTAGGAGATCAACAATACTAATTCTTGCACTAAGTATTCTAATGGGTATAGGATTATCATACCTACTATTTGGATTTCTGCTACAGAGTATTACTTTAGAGGATATTAATGTTAAGGCATATATGATCGCTACAATAAACAAGATCTATCTGGCTGGGGCAGTCTACAATTCTAAGGGGGAGCCTTTGAAGGATTCAATTATAAAATTGTATCTAGGAGGATCATTGGTTGCCGAAGCAAAAACTGATGAGAATGGATTCTTTTCAGTAGAGAATGACTATAATTTAGCACAGTTCACCAACGTCTCAACTCCTATTCCACAACTAGTGATTTCTAGTGGAGGAAAATCTGTTAATGTAACGGTTTCAAAGATACAGCCTTATATGGGTAGTGGGGGAGTATTGTTTGTAGCTGATTTTAGTCGTGAGAGTCCTTATGTTAATGGTCTAAGTCTCACATCTCTAACTAATTCAACGAGGAGCTATACTCCACCACCTGATAAGTATCTGAGCTTCATTGTACTCGGTAGAGAGGGAGATAATCTTAAAGTAATGATCCTTGGATTAAGATTAGTCAATGGATCTTTTAAACCTCTAGATGAACCATTATATTACTCTATCGCTAATGCAAGCGTTTTTATAGAGAGTGCACGAAATATCACTTCTCCGCTACCATTTTTGAGTATTGAGGTAGTGGGTCTTGAGACATTGAACGCTTCAAGATTAGGGGAGTTGAGATTTAGTTCTCTAGGTGAATTAAAGGAGCTTGTATCAATTAAAGTCATAAATATCGGGGGAGTAGCCGCCAGTGATAATGTTCTCATCTTAGCTACACCACTTGATAAGGATGTGTATTTATTCTCAGCCGGGCCATTTTCAAGATATAGCTACTTAGACACTTTATTAATAACTAATTTATCATCTTCGGCAGGGGTATTCTTCTTTATGCTCAGTATAGTGGTCTACTTCTTAGTTAATTCATTGATGGCTAAACCAAGATCATCTGGAGAACTAGAGTATATATTATCTAAACCACTGACTAGAGATGATCTATATGTCACGAGATATGTATCAATACTATTAACCATAATCTTTATGGTTGCTACACTATTACTAATCTTAAATATGTTCATATATGTTTTGGTGGGCACAACCTATGAAATCAGCGTAGTAATAAGATTATTTCTTGGTATAACCGGTTCTCTGGCAGCGCTCTTATCGCTCTTCTATTTCATAGCAACAAGTCTCAGATCAGGACTTTACACAGGAGTTGCAATAGCTCTATATGTTGTTTTAATTCTTCTGTGGGACTCTATGATGTTCGCGGTGGGGGTAGCCGTTATGCGACTACAATCATTCGAGGAGATCTCTAGATTCACTGATGAAACTATGTACTTCAATCCCAGGATCTTGGTGAGATACACTCTTGATAGCTTAACCTCAGCAGTTGTAATGAATTATAAACCGGTTCTAGAGCTTCCCTATGTATTAATCTCGTGGGCTCTATGGACTTTTGCACCATTCTTTGCAGGGCTACTTAGGTTTAGGAGAATTAATTTATCAGCATAAATATTTGTTGTGTCTATAAATGAATTAGCAAGGAGTTTTTAAGATGATTAATGTTAGAGGGGATCTACAGATCCACACAATATGTAGTGATGGCAGATCATCCGCCGAAGAGATTGTTTATGAGGCTCTTAAGAAAGGTCTGCGAATAATTGCTCCAACAGATCATAATACTTTCAAAGGATATTATCTACTTATGAACTATCTCAAGAATAAGAATATTAGTCTCGTTGTTGTCCCGGGAAACGAAGTGAGAACTGATCTTGGGGATCTAATAATTCTATGTAGAGAACCATTGGATGATAATAAGATCCCTAGAGAAGCATACTCACTAATTGATTATGCACATAGTAATAATTGTATTGTTTATGCTCCTCACCCCTACGATCCTCTTAGACTAGGTGTTGGAGATAATATCAAGAAATTAAAGATTGATGCTGTCGAGATCTTTAACGCGTCAGCACCACCATGGTCTAATAAGAGAGCTCTTAGAGAAGCTAAGGATCTTGGGATCACTTTATTAGCTAATAGTGATGCTCATATACCCGATTTCATCGGAGTTGCATATAATATAATTACCGTAGAGGAATTCACCGTTGAGAATGTCTTGGAGAGTATAATTAAGAAAATGGTTACACCTGTTGGTATGAGACCTTCATTAATTGCTTATTTAAAAGATCTTTATCACAGTATTGAGTTAAGATTTAGGAAAAGTAGTAAGAGCTATGCTCATTGCAACTTCTAAGTATTTATTCTCTGTAGGTAAGCAATTGAATTAAGTATCACGTATTTAACAGCTTCTCTCCTTATATTGTAGTAAGATACAGAGTTTCTCCCAGAGAAATTATTCTCCACAGATGAAACCTTCAGCTCATACACCTCATCTCCTCTAATTAAACTCTCGATCTTCCCAATGCCGTTAGCCACAATGTCTCTAGCTCTAATAATTATCTTCGTATGCGGAGAGCTACTATCATTCTTAACAGCTATCTCAAATAACTCATCTTGATCCAGCGGCTCAAAACTCTCACTAAACAACGGATCCTTAATAATCTCCTCAATATCCTCGAGAAGAACCCATCTGGTCTCATTAGAAGTAACATCTCTAAATTGAATAACTGTTAACTCTGGATCTCGCTTCATCTCCTTTAGCTTACTCTCAACTAAATCCAAGGGTAGCTCAGCGATCTCCGCAATCTCTTGAGCTGTTAATGCCATATTCTTAAGCGTTTTGTATATCGTGTAAGATACGTCTCTCAACCAGATCTTTGTTATAGGTGTAGATAGTATCCTATCTGCTATAGGCGAAGGCTCCCTAGATTTAATTTTATGTATCTTTATTCTCCTTCTGTAGAGATCCCTTATAAACTCCTCAGGAGAGTAAATATCTCTTAACTCATCAATTATTTGTTTAATAGCTTCATTAATAATAAACTCATCATTTTCCGCAACATGTGATTTTCCGAAGCTGAATTGTATCTCTCGGATCTTTGCTCTTAGTCTGGGGCTTCTAGCAATAGCTTTTCTAATAGCCTCCTCAACCCTATTCTCTCTAGCTACATTAACTAAGAGCTCCACAGGATCCGCGTCAGCACCCACCAGAGATATTCCATAAGCACTTATTCTAACACCTACGTTCCTACCACTTCTTGAAATTGCCTCATTTAGAAGAACATACCCAATTATCTCAGCTAATCTATCACCAAATGGATATAAAATAACATATTCATTATTCACTTTCTCTAGAACAAGATTATACTTGTCAGGTACAGGAACCTTATTTCTGCTAAACCACTCTCTCAGTCTGCTTAAGACGTTATACACCTTGTCTAGATTATTACATGAAATAATTTTATTCCTGAGATCAATTCCTTTACTCAAGATCTCGTAGAATTTTAGAGCCAGCATATGACTTCTATTAACAATCTCACTGTTCCATATTGGTATTAACCCCTCTGAATCCTCCGTGGGCGAGACCTCAATGATCCTATTAATATCATCTATCTTAAGAATCTTCCATAACTTCCCAGATAATCTAATAACATCTCCAGCCCTGAGAAATCTGTAGACAAATACATCATCCAGTGCCCCAATAATTTCATTATTGCTCTTTACTTGGTAAATATCTGTGTCGCTTATGTATGTGAAGAATTCTGTGAAGCTTTTTGAGCCAGGCTTATTCTCAAAACTCCATATGTTGTAGAATCTTCCACTTAATTTAATGCTATTATCAGAGTATCTCTCGATGATATTATTTTTATTTAACTCATCAACTACATTCATGAACTCCTCAAATGATAAATCTCTGAATACATATACTCTCTTAAGTGTCTCATAGATCTCCTCAATATCAACAAGATTTCTTCTCATAGCGAAGCCTTGTATTGTTCTAGCGACGACATCGAGTGGTTTCTCAAATCTCTTAACACTCTCTATATATCCTTCCTCCAAAAGTTTTGTTATGGCAGCGATCTCGATTAAATCAATGTCATTATCAATTATTACTGTGCCCTTCGAAATCTCACCTAGTCCATGCCCAGATCTACCTATTCTCTGAATAAAAGAGGTTACCTGACCAGGAGATCTATACATAATAATCTTCTTTACGTGCCTAAGATCAACTCCTAGCTCAAGAGTTCTTGTTGAGACAACGATATTCGCTCTGCCGAATTTTATCTTGTTCTCAACATCCTCCTTGATTTTGCTAGAGATCGATGAGTGATGCACATATGTATCCGTAATACCAATTTTCTCCAACTCCTCATGGATCTTCTCAGCCATATATCTACTATTAACGAATACTATCGTGGTTGGCTCATAATGATTTTTAATAACCTCAGCTATTCTCGAGAGACCTGATCTATTATCAACATACTCAATATCAAGATGTATCTTCTTTATATCTCTACTAGAAATAATTACACCAGGTCTTTCAGAGGAGTATGTGAAGAATCTGAGGACATAGCATGGGTCTCCGATAGTTGCTGATAAAAGTATTATCTGAGGATCTTTTCCAGATAATTTCTTTAATCTCTCTAGTAGAACTGCTAGTTGAACTCCTCTCTTACTATTCATTAACTCATGTACTTCATCAATGATGATATATCTTATGTCCTGATAATATTCTCTGAATCTAATTGACCAATCAAGATCTATCTGAAGACTCTCTGGTGTAATAATA
Source organism: Sulfolobales archaeon (assembly GCA_049970935.1). GTDB lineage: Archaea > Thermoproteota > Thermoprotei_A > Sulfolobales > AG1 > WYEN01. The sequence continues at coordinate 12,575 of JBMFLZ010000020.1, forward strand.
AGTATATGAGGGATCTTCTTAAGTCTCCTGATCCTCTCGGTTCTAGAGACATCACCATGTTTTCTACTAACAGTGAACCCCAGCTTACTGCTCCACCAAGAAATTCTCTTATAAAGATCGTTTATTAATGCACGCATAGGTGTTATGTAGAGAACATACACCCTATCATCATTAAGCCTCTCGGATAACATTGCAGATAGTATAGGTAGTAGAGCCGCCTCTGTTTTTCCACTACCGGTGGGAGCTGTTATAAGAACATTATAGTTTCTCAGAATATACTGAAAACTTTTTAACTGAAGATCTGTTACATGCTCCCAACCTTTTTCTCTTAGAAGCCTGATAATCTCACTTGATAAAATACTTTGTTTCTCTACAGCATCTAATTCATGTAAAGAATCTCTGGCCTGTATATATTGATAATCTAGGCAATAATCGCTAGTGCCACTAACATCACTAATACTACTGTCTTGTGTCAATATAATCCATATGTTTCTTTTTAAATAGACTTAAATCCTTGTCGTCTCCTCGATCAAGGTTCTTATTAAAACTTATCAGTAGCTAAAAACTACTTACTCAGGAGATGACCGGTGAAAAAGATCCTTCTAAAATATCTCTCCTATTATCTAATGATCTTGTCACTCACTAATTTACTTATTACAATCGTTTATTCTCAAAATATATCATTTGAGCTAAAAGATGTTTCTACAATGAACTCAGCCGGATATAGTGAGGTGTATCCTGGTAGTAGAGGGGCTACGGTCAATGTATATCTACTCTACACAGGGGATCAGGATCTTTCCTCAGTAACCGGTTGTCTCTATAGTATTCCTCAGGTGATAACACCTAGAGTGAAATGTTCGCCTGCTAGAGATCTTAATAATACAGTTGTGTCGATCGTGAGATCTGGTGACATGATCTATTTCACGTACATAATTGATGTGAGTAGTGATGCGGCACCCTCAGTATATGCATTGGGCCTCAATATATCTTATAGATCAGTTTCTAGCGGTCAATTAGGTTTCTACACAACAAGTTTCTCAATAAAGATCTCGCCTTATCCTAAGCCAAACATATATGTGGTTGACTCGTATTTATCACCTAATGCGTATGCGGGGACTTCTAACACAAATATATACGTGGTTCTGGAGAATAGAGGTGATTCTGATCTAGATTCAGGTGAAGCAGTAATTCAATATCCACCGGGGTTTATTTCTCAGAGCAATAGGATTCAGATAGGAGCCTTGCCTAGAAATTCTAGATCCACCATCATGATCTCTGGTGTGGGAATATCTCCACAGGTGGCGCCAGGGGAATATTATGTGATCCTATACGTAAATGCCTCCATGAGAACTACCGATGGCGTTAGCTACACAGCTTATATCACACTCGATGCCGAGATAAGTGTTCTGGAGCCTCCGATAGTGAATATTGAGTTAATAAGATCTCAGTGGGTCTCACCTAAGATATCAATTGACTCAATTGGTGCGGCATATAGAGTAGTTTTTAGAAACAAGGATCTCGCGACTATAAACAGTATAGTGGCTCGATTAATACTGCCTCAGTGCATGACTTCCGAAAATGGTTCTAGAGTTATTTATTCCGAGATCAATAGAGTTATTTCTCAAGGAGAGATATTCGAGATTGATTTTGGAGGTATTAGGGTCTCGAGAGATTGTTTATTTGACACGTATTACACCGCTGATTTAGTGCTCAGTATCTATGGCTCATTAAAGGGATCAGAGTTTTACTCAGTTAATCTCTATAAAGTTCCTATGATCATACCTAATCAATCAATTGATCTTAGGATAGACAATGTTTATTGGGAGATCAACCCAGTGTATCCAGGATCAATTAATAATCATTTAGTAATTGAGTTAGTAAATAGAGACTACATGGATCTTGAGAGTATAACAGCTCAAATTAGGAGCTACGTGCTTTACCCCGAAGAAAACTATTACACTCTGAACACGCTGGGCTCAGGATCAAAGACACAGCTAGTATTCACAGAGTCTGTTAAGACGAATACTAAACCTGGTGTATACACTGCTGAGCTACGTCTAACATATATTGTCTCCAGCGGATCATTATCATACATGGCTTCGAGTAAATATAGCTTCAGCATTGTAATAAATGATCCTCCTAAACCAATACTAGAGATCCTTAGTTACAGATGGATCTATGATGATGTCTATAAATCCTCTATAGGCAATCAACTAGAGATCTTAATTAGAAACAGAGATGTTATTAATATAAGATCTCTTCAAATCACGTTGAGAACCCCAGAAAATATTTTAGTTCACGGATCCAGGGAATACGTGGTTGACGGAGGCTCTCTCAGCGCTGGCTCAGTAAATAGCTATGTATTTGATGGAATAGATATTTACGTCAATAAATCTGGTAGATACCCATTCGAGATAACACTAGAGGGCTATGGAGGCGATCAAGGAAGAGAGTTTTGGTTTAATTTATCCTATACAATATATTCTGAGATCAAGGATCCCTCAGATAAAATAGTTCTAGTAGACTATGGGTGGAGCCAGGTAGTTGCGTATGAGAATACTAGTAGAGCCTCAATATACGTGACACTAAGATCATTTCTGAAACAATCTATCTTTAGCATAGTTGCTGAATTAAAACTTCTCAACGCTGAGACCTCACAGAATAAGAGAGAGGTTATATCAACGTATACGGGGACAGTAAATTATGGAGACGTAATAAGACTCGTCTTCGGAGACATAGAAGTTAGGAATAAGAGTCTTGAGGCGATCATGAATATAAATGCTGTTGCAGGATCAGGTAGCATGAGATTTAATTTATCAGTGTCTAAAAAGATAGTTTTAGAGACCTCGAAAGAGAATGTCTTGGATGTATCGTATATATATTCTTACTACCAGAATAATCCTGCACCAATTCTACCTACTGCTAAAGGAGTAGTTATTAGAGTAGGTATGATCAATACTAGACCTGAGGCATTATCCTCTGTTGTTGTAAACATCACAACTCCACCAATAATCTCTGTGAGAAGCATAGGTGGAACATGTTTATCTGGTGTAGCTGGTGGAGGGCAGTGCTACATAGATCTATATGTAGATGTTGACGCCTCCGCAAAGCCAGGGATCTACATGATCTCACTCTCAACAAGAGTCTTTAAACCAGTCTCTAATTCTCTGACTTCACTCGATCAACTCTTCACATTACCTATAGAGATAGAGGATCCCGCGAAATACAGTGGAGAACCAGCAACAGCATCTATTTACTGGGGCACTACAAGCCCGCAACCAGTATTTATGAATAGTAGATACGCGCCACTAACACTTAAGGTCGTGAATATTGGTAGATACGTGCTGACAGGACTACAAGTAGAGGTCTCCTCAAAAGATCTTATACCGATAAAAGATAGAGATGTCTGCGCCACAAATCTGGCACCTGGAGCCGCGTGCACTGTCACACTCTATTTCGATGTGAAAGGCTCAGGAGAAAACATAACTATATATATTAATATGATATATTATGTCTCTCAATATGGTGCATATATCCAGTTCAATAAGACAGAGATCTATTTGTTGAGAATAGAGAGACTTAATTCAACGGAGACTCTACAGGGCTCTGTGGAGTTCGTCACCAGCTACTGGATGGAGGGATCAGTTGATCCTTGGAGTTTCGGGAATCATCTTGTCATAGTCTTTAGAAATAACTATGTTAATCAGATGAGAGGAGCTTATCTAATTCTTGAATTACCTAATGGCATGAGATACGCTTATGACAACTCATCTGTGGCTAAGATCCCGCCGACTATAGTAACATCCTATATTAACCCGCTAGCGATAACCACTCAACAACTACAGGAGCTCTACAGATATCTGCAGACAACAACCACCACACAGAGTATTCAGAAAGGAGATTTCATAGTTTTTATAGCGCCTATAAACATATACAACATACCTATTGGGATCTACAGTGCTAAAGCGGTATTGATTTACACCGATGAAATCGGTGTATTAAGAAACTTTGAGACACAAATAACAATTCCTGTCCTGGGATCATCGAAGTATATCAATGTATCATTCCCCGAGCCTCTAGTAATTAATCAATCATATATCGACACAAAGATGCTTGTGACAAACGTGGGTAGTTCACCAATATACAACGTTTATATACTCATATACCCATACTCAACAGCGCCACTAGTAATTGCTTCACCGTCTGTCACATACCTCGATAAAATAGATCCTGGAGAAACAAAAGAGTTATTAATTAAGATAGCGTATAATCCCTACGTAACATATCAAACATCTATTCTCTATGGAACATCTCCACTCATGATCTCCGTAATATACAGAGATCCCTCAGGTACACAGAGAATATACAATACTACCTACGCAGTAATAGTTCAACCATTTATTAAGATAATCGCTAGAGATACATCAGTTGTGTATATATCAGGTGAAGGGGTTAGGGTCTCTGGAACACTGATTAATCTAGGTTCAGCAACAGCACAGAGAGTAGAAGTCTCAGCATGTGCTGAGAATATATGTAAGTCATCTTTTGTAGGAGACATGGATCCTGGGACACAAACAGCTTTTAGAATAGAGATACCAGTGACTCAATTAAGAAATTACACACTGAATCTCTACATAACCTACTACAATATCTACAATGTGCAGGAGACAATTACTGCAACATACAAGATACATAGGATCGAGACAACAGCCACATTAACTACTCCACAAGGTATTATTGCTGAGCTTGATATCTACAAGATCATTGTCTCAACAATTGTTATAGCGGCTGTACTCATAGCTTTATACATGATCTATAGAAGTGTCTCAAAAACGCAGAAAACATCAAAACAGGTCTAGGGTCTGTGCCCGAAATGATTATTGGCTCCTTAAGATTTGCTTTAATAAGTCTCTGAAGAGAGGTGTTTGCCACGCATAAAATTCCCCGACACCAATTTCTTTGTCAGGAGACACGTAGCTGTGATCTATTGTCATCCAGTTCTTATATATCACGAGATTTCTCTCCACAAGGATTTGTTCTAGAAGATCTATTTTGTGAGACGAGATCTTAGAGAGATTATCAATATCCTCCAGAATCAACTCTAATTCTTTCACCAGATCCTTCCTCATTAATTCAATCACTAATTCTCTTAAGATATCTCTGTAATATTTAATCATAGTATCTATGTCCCAACGCCATGACCATGCTAATTCAATTAGTTTACTTGGGTTCCCACCGAATAAAGACCATACATCATTAAAATTCATATAACTAGGTGGATTTAATTCGTGGAAAAGCTCCTCGAATCCTGATTTATCTAAATTCCATATCAGATATATAGTAGCGTGTCTATGTCTAGCAACGAGTCTTCTGCTAATGCCCTCAGAGGTTGTTGCTATAAAATTCACTGCTTTTGGTTTATATTCCTCCGATATTTTCCACATTAACTCATATAGCCATTTAATATACCACTCAATCTTATCTACTCCAATAGCTCTTGACACATCATCTATAACCACAAGAACATGATTATTCTCATACCTCTTTTTAATAACTGCTTTCTCAAGGATCGTTGCGATATTATTAGCTAATATTTCACCAATCTTAAAGCCTGAGAATCTCTCAATTAATGAGATTAGTATTTCCTTAGCCAATTGAGCTGTTTTAGATGTCAAAATAGCTTTATCAATAGATTCTCTCTCCATAGCATCAATATAGATAGCTACAGCATCTTCCCCAAAGAACTCATCAAATCTCTTTATAAACTCCTTGAATAATCTTGTTTTACCACATCCTTCAGGACCATAGATGTACAATGGAAGTGCTCTAAATTCTGAAGCCCACTGTCTCAAAGCATTGATCTCGCCGAATCGATTCACGAATCTTATTTCTCTCACTCAGAAGCACCTTCTGCGCATCTAATTTAGTTTTAGTTAATGAATTAATTAGTTTCCACACACCTTGATCTTTTAAAAATTTTAGGCTTAGAGAATCTCTTTATGTGGTAAAGTAATGATTAGAGAAAGAATAGATTATTTAAGAGATCTTATGAGATTAGCGATGAAAGCATTAACTGAGAAAAGATTACGAGCTACATTAACAATAATAGGAATTTCTATTGGTCCATTCATCATGGTTATGATGGGATCTTCAATAGCTGGATACACAGATTACATAATTACTCAAATTACTTCTCTGGGGCAGAATGGTATAATTATTTTCCCAAGCAATAATTATAGATTAAGCGATAATGATCTATCCTACATAAGAGATCTACCCCATGTCATAAGAGCAGAACCTTTCTACTACACTCAAGGAACAATGTATATATGCGGTGAGCTAAGGAAAGTTTATGTATATGCAATAGATCTTGATTATATATTCCAGGTGGTTAGAAACGCTGAGATTTTAAAAGGATCGCTTCCATCACCAACAGATCTTTCCAAGAGCTTGGTTGGGTACAAGATAGCTTATAATGATAAAGGTGAGAAATGCTACGATCTAAATGATGTAGTTACTGTCAACGTAAACATTTACCAAAACGAGAAAGGTTTTGTTAAAAAGAATATTAATCTAATGATATCCGCGATCTTGAAAGAGTATGGTGGAGCACTCTTCTTTAGTCCCGACAGCACATTATTCATAAATTTCGATGCAGGAAAGAAATTACTAGGATTCAAGGAGTGGTCCGGCATAATAGTGCTAGCGGATGACCCAGCGAATGTTAAGAACATAACTTCAGCACTAAGAGAATACTTCTCCGGGAACGCCGACGTAATATCATTCTCAGCCATCGCGGAATCAGTTGCTAGTGTCGCCCGAATCGTTGATTTCATAAATTTCACGACTTCACTATCAGCTTTTGCAGTCGCGGTAGCTGGTGTCGCTGCGACAATGATAACATCTGTGGTTGAGAGAACTAGAGAAATAGGTGTTATGAAAGCTATTGGGTATACTAGTAGAAGTATTCTTCTTCTAATAATCCTCGAATCCATTATTATGAGTCTTATTGGGGGTGGAATAGGTATGTCGCTTGGAGTCGCGGGAGCGTATATATTATCTAGTGAGGGAATATCTTTCAGAGGATTCCTGAGTGAGACTACGATAAAAATCTATGCTCCACCAAAGATTACAGCGCATGGACTATTGATAACAGTATTATTAACAATCTCCGTAGGTGTCTTGGGAGGTGCTATGCCTGCTTATAGAGCATCAAAGATTCCACCAGCAGTAGCACTTAGATACGAATAATTCTCTAAGCATCTGCCAATTATCTCTACATAAATCATTTAGTATCTCATGTGCTCTGGCAATAGTTTTATCTATTACTTCTGTGTAGCGAGACTCATATTCATTATAGTATTTGTTGATTATATCCTTGTATTTTCTAGTTGATTCACAGATATCCACAAGATGTCTCATGAAAACATCTTTATTTAATGATTTCTCCCCCTGAAGCTTAGGTGCCCCTTCTCTAAAGCCTTCGGGGAAATACCAATCTTTCAACCAAGTGAAACCATTTTTGAGCAATAAGTATCCTAATCTCGTTAGATACGGTGGGACACTTAACTCAAGAGCCTTCATGGTTTCATGATCGTATATATATATTCAATTATATTCTCTTAGCTTAATACGTGGGGCTATAGCGTATAACTCTGCCCATTTTTATATAGTGGGTCTGCCCGTGAATACAGAGATTATTAAGAGCCTACTGTAGTTATCTCTTTTCCCAATATAGATCTCATAAATTGTTTTCTCTAAGTACCTGCTTCTAGTCTCTACTAATTTGATCTCAAGATCTGTTTACTCGATCAGTTTATTGAGGCATTCTATCAATGAGTTAGCCACTACTCATAACCATGAGTAGTAGCATTAAGATCTCATTTAAGCATATAAGTACCGGATGTCTATATAAGTCTCTTCAGTATCTTGCCTTCTCGCATAACTAGTAGTATATTATCTTTATTCATTAAGACACCAATATTGTCAAGCGGATTACTGCTTACCACGATCAAATCCGCTAATCTGCCTTTCTCAATAACTCCAGTCTTATTCTCCATCCCAACAGCTTCTGCAGCAATTTTAGTGGCGGATAACAACGCTTCTCTGGGTGTCATACCTAGTTTCTCAACGAATAATTTGATCTCTAGGGCATTATCACCCATTCTGAAGGGTCCTCCCACGAAATCTGTTCCTGTAGCGAGCTTCACGCCTAATCTATAGGCTTTCTTAATATTACTTATATGCTCCTCGTATACTTCCTCAGCTTTCTTAAGACCCCACTCAGGTATCCCAATCTTGCTACCTACCTCGATTATTCTCTGAACAATTGAGAGTGTTGGGACAACCACAGAGTTTCTTTCGATAGCTAGTCTAGATGTTTCTTCATCTATATATATTGCGTGAGCAATAACTTTCACACCCCCCAATATAGAGTTTCTTATACCCTCCGTACCCTGGGCGTGGGCATGCACAAATCTATGAGCGGCCTTAGCCTCATCTACTATAGCCTTGATCTCTTCGAGCGTGAATTGTCTATATTCTGGTCTATCTTTCTGAGATAATACTCCTCCTGTAGCCATGATCTTTATGAAGTCCGCATCCTCCCTAAGTGCGTATCTCGCCGCCTTCCTACATTCATCAGCTCCATCACATATTAATGAGACTAGTGGTGTTAATTTCTTAGTGGTTCTAAAATCAACGTATTCAATAGGTAGATAATGAGTATCTCCATGCCCAAAGGTTGGGCTCAGTGGAATGCCTGCACCAATGATTCTTGGCCCAATAATTGTTCCCTCATTAACAGCGGGCTTAATCTTCACCGCTATTAAACTACCCGCGTCCCCGACCGTGGTGAATCCCGAGTAGATCAGCTCCTCAAGATCCTTTACTACTCTAGCCACAAAAGTCTCATATGGGGTTACGAGAGGTTCTTTAATGAAATCACCTGTTCTTAAACCAATTAAGTGGAGATGAGCATCTATGAGACCTGGGAGTAAGTATTTCCCTTTTAAATCAATAATCTCCGCATCCTCTGGTATTGAAACAGATCCCTCGGTCCCCACATCGGCTATATAAGGCGGATCCACAACAACAGATCCTTTAAATAAGTTACCCGATGAATCAAATATGTAGCAATTTGTTAATACATATTTCTTTTTAGAAACGCTCATTAATTAACCGCCTCAGACTCTACATGATTTAAAGCTCTTATAAGGTTAAATAGGGCAGTAAGATAATTCATGAAGATATGGGCAGTGAGCACATGATGGTTGATTACCCCAGCAATCACTCTCATTACTCATAGTCAAATGGCAGAAATCTTGTAGCTCGCAATCTAAACATGATGGTATCAATAAGAAATATAATTTAAAGAATAATGAAGCGTTTTTTATCCAAAGATCCATGAGATCATCTCTTGATATATCTCCTATAACCACCTCTCTTATTCTTCTCTTAACCCCCAGTACCTTTGTCTCCCATGTTCTCGAGTAGTATATACATGGACTAACTTTTCCATCGCATCTAATAAATAGAGCTCTATTGGAAGCGAAGGGGCACGATCTTGTTGTGGAGGGATTTATATTTGGTTTAGTGATTTTAACTCCTGTCTCAAGTGATCTTAGGGCTAATTCACTTAGCTTCTCACGAAAAATCTCTCTACAGCTTGCATCTCCTAGGCAATCAATATCTAGTGATCGCTATGATTGCTATAGTTATGTTTCTCAGCAGATCAATTCTGT
>JBMFLZ010000021.1:0-21655 GCA_049970935.1 Sulfolobales archaeon
CGAGATAGTCAGAGACATCGCTAAGAAAGTTGCTGAATATGCTCCTAATGCTCCTGTAATAATAACAACAAATCCTCTTGATGCAATGGTTTATGTCTTCTATAAAGCTAGTAAAATGCCGAGAAATAAGGTAATTGGTTTCAGCGGTGTATTAGATACTGGTAGAATGAGATATTATATTGCTAAGAAACTAAATATATCTCCAGCAGATGTAGAAGCCGTTGTTATAGGTCAGCATGGAGAAAAGATGCTTCCACTGCCTAGGCTAAGTAGGGTATTTGGAAATCCACTAGAGAAGGTATTATCTGAGAAAGATATAAATGAGGTAGTACAAGACACCATAAAAGCAGGAGCTAAGATTATTGAGTTAAGAGGGTACAGCTCATCGTATGGGCCCGGAGCAGGATTAATGCTTATGGCCAAAGCTATTAAAAGAGATGAAAAGAAGATGTTTTTCGCAAGCGCTTGTTTAGATGGTGAATATGGCCTAAGAGATATATGTGTTAATGTTCCAGTAATTCTAGGAAGAAATGGTATTGAAAAGATAATTGAGCTAGATCTTAACCCAGAGGAGAGAAAACTATTTGAAGAGTCTGTTAAGGCAATAAGAGATAACGTGGCTCAAGTACCTCCTAAATATCTGGAGTAATTTTAAAAGATTTTTTCTCTATTACTTGAGCATTTTTCCTCATATTTTTAGAATAGATCTTTACATAGTTAAATGTGTTTAGGAGCTACGTGTTGAAATAGAAGGAAGTTAAAATTTGATATAGTATAACAGATATAAGCTATAGAACTAATAATTATTATCAGTAGGTTAAGGAATTGAGCTTCAGAATCAAGAAACTCCCTAAAAGCGAGGAAGATATGAGAGAGATTGTTAGAGAAATCCAGGAGAGAGAGGAGAAAGAGCATGGAGCAGAGGTGGAGCATGCTCACGGGCATCATCACGATCATACGCATGATCATTACCACACGTATGAAACCTCTTCTGTTGGTGTTTCGGCAGAGTTGCTAGACGCGATCGCTCATATAATGGAGCATCAATTAGGAGAATTAGCACAGATCTCAGAGAGAACTAATCGTATGTCCAGATCTATAGATGATCTAGTTTCTTCAATTGATGAATTAAAGGAACTCGTGAAAGTATTAATAAAGCTTCAGTTAGCTCAATTAATAGAGGATAGAGACACAAAGAAAAAACTTATAGCTGATGCAATAGATAAGATATAGGGCTAAATAAATTGCCTGATCTAAAGAAAATAGAAGTTATACAGGTCCCTATACCTGAGGGTGCAAATGTTATAATTGGACACTCACACTTCATAAAAACTGTTGAGGATATCTACGAAGCACTCGTAACATCTGTTCCAGGAATAAAATTCGGGTTAGCATTTAATGAGGCCAGTGGAAAGAGGTTAGTTCGTGTAGATGGAAATGATGAGGAGCTTATAAAATTAGCATCAGAAACAGCTCTGAAAATTGGTGCTGGACACTTCTTTATTATATACATCAGAAATGCCTGGCCTATTAATGTTCTGAATAGATTAAAGGATGTTCAAGAGATCGTAAGGATCTTTGCAGCAACAGCGAATCCTCTCCAAGTAATTGTTGCCGAAACAGATCAGGGGAGAGGAGTGTTAGGCGTAGTAGACGGATACACACCGCTAGGTGTAGAGAAGGAGGATGATGTTTCTGAAAGAAAACAATTCTTGAGAAAAATAGGTTACAAAAGATGATGTAGAGGTGCAGAAGATTTCTATAGAGAGAAAAATAGCTAAAGCCGATCTTTATTTACTTAAAAAATATATGTTCTCTAGCGAGTATTTAACCATAACGCTACTGAGGACAGAGAAGATATTTAATGATATCGAGATATCTTTATTATACGAGAAAGAAGTTCTGAAAGAAATTGATCTAGGAAATTTTTTTCCTCATACAAGGATTTTCTAGAGCAGAGCTCAATAGACTATGTGCTAGCTATAGCAAAAATAAATGGTATTGAGCATCGAGTTCTTTACCCATATAGAGAGACATCAAAAGAGACATTTATCTCACTACCTAGACTCACTAGAGTAGATAAGCTAGGCGTTGTATGTGGAGAGGGAAGTACGGAGACGACGTCAGGTTCAGAAAAAATATTTAAAGGTGAAGACATTAAATGGATATTTTCTCGCGAAGATAAAGGAGATACAGAAATATATTTCATATTCGAAGGCGCATATAATCTGGAGACAGGTTGTGATTTAATAGTGATCCAGAGTGAAAATGGAACAATAATTCTAAGTCCTCCGGAACAAGAAATCAGAGGGGAGGAGAGAAAGGTTAAACGTGAGAAAAAGGAGAAGTCAGAGGAAAAGAAGAAAATAAAAAAGGAAACCAAGAGGAAATCTAAGAAGAAAGCAAGTTCCACAAGGAAAAAGAAGAAATCTAAGTAACCTCACTGGAGAACAAGCGCTAGAATTGCTTTCTGGACATGTAATCTATTCTCAGCTTGATCCCACACAATACTATTTGGTCCATCAATAACCTCATCAGTAACCTCTTCACCTCTATGAGCAGGTAAACAATGCATAAAGACAGCATCTTTCTTGGCTAAAGACATCAGTTTTGCATCTACTCTATAAGGTTGTAAGTCTCTGATCCTTTTTTCTCTCTCAGCCTCTTGACCCATTGAGACCCACACATCAGTATACACGATATCTGCTTCTCTAACAGCTTCTTTAGGATCCTCTGTTATATGTATTGAGCCTCCGGATTTCTCAGAGAATTCATAAGCTTTCTCTAATATATGCTTAGCTGGTTGATAATTTGATGGTGTAGCGATCCAGAAGTTAACACCTAATCTAGATCCCACAGCTAAAAGACTATTAAGAACATTGTCGCTGCCATCTCCTACAAAAGCTATTTTTAATCCCTTGAATCTCCCGAATCTCTCGTGGATCGTGAAGAAATCAGATACTGCTTGTATAGGATGTTCTAAGTCGCTTAATCCATTTATAATAGGTATTGAGGAGTATCTAGCGAATTCCTCTAGATCAGATTGTTTATACACTCTAGCAACTATTCCATCTAAATATCTACTGAGAACCCTTGCTGTATCAGCTATAGTCTCTCCTCTGCCTAGCTGAAGCTCATTCCAAGACATATAAAGTGTGTCTCCTCCTAATTGCTTCATAGCGACTTCGAAACTAACTCTGGTTCTTGTGCTAGGTTTCTGAAATATTAGACCCAGGATCTTGCCTCTCAGCACAGGAATTATTCTTTCTCCTAAATAAAATCTCTTCTTTAGATCTCTGGATAGATCAAATATTTGATAAAGATCCTCTTCATCAAGATCAAGAGCAGATAATATATGCTTACCCCTTAACTTATTCCTCATACAAACTCCCTATAAAGAACCTCAGGAACTGCTATAAACTTTTTCTAGCAATAAAATCAGTGTAATGACATCTTCCACAATACCATCTCTCTCCTCCGCCATCTTTATAGTAGCCCATTACAGCACCGCATCTTGGGCATATCCTATTTTTAAGTCTTATCCTGTCTCCCTCAATAATATAGAGAGATGATCTGAATCTTTTCTCCTTAGCCATTTTCTTAATCACCTCTACTACTCAGACTTCTTCTTTTTCTCACCACTATCTCTAGCCAATATGTATTCATGCTCAAATTTTTTAAGTGTATCTACATCACTATAGATCCTTGCAATAATACGAGAACTACCTCTCCCATAGGAGGTGTCTATTCTTCTTATAACAACAAGATCTTTGTCCACGGAATATACTTTAGATAAAATTTCTCTGACCTCCGATCTAGTGGGTGTCCCCATACCTACGTGTTCTATTCTTGCCTCAATTTCTCTTCTCTTTAACAGATTATTGAATCTCTCATTTAAAATAAATAATACTCTCTTATCATCGATCTTTATTACTTTAAGAGGTTTCTCCAATTTACTCAATCCTTTTATTGAGATTATTCATGTTTACTTTTAAAAATAATGTGAGCTCATGAATTGATCCATGAACATAATTCAAACTACTAGGAAAATAAAGATATTCGTTCTAGATATCAGCTCGTATCCCGTTTCTATAAGTTTAATAGGAAGAGAGTATGTAAAAGATATGAGAGATATTGTTGACTTATTAACAATTTAGCTAAAAAATTAACTTTTTATCTCTAAATGGATCTCTATTGTAGATGTTCTTACTAATCTCCCATCTTGTGTTTTTAATTGCTCACTCCCGATCTCGATTTTCTTAACATCCACTCTATCTTTCAAGAATCTCTTTCTAACGATCTCTACAGCGTCAACGGCTTTACTAATTGCTCTTCCTCTTGCTTTCACAACTATGTTATTCATTCCTTGACTATTCATTTGTAGTATTGCTAAGACATAGTTCATAACAGGTTTCTTTCCTACTAGCACAGTATTAACTGCTGGTGGCTGTGTCGCCACGATATTTCACCTCTTAGACTCTTTTTTCAGGTATATAAAAGTTTTTCTCTCCAAATATTCATAGGCGAGAAGGTTTCTGATTAATTATAATTATATAGGTTTTCACTAAAATTATTTTTACGGGGTTTCTATGAAGATCGCTATAGGATCCGATGATCTTTACCCAGCAGCTTTATTTCTCAAAGAATACCTAGAGAAAAAAGGCTACAAACTAGTATTAGTAGGATCTCTAAAAACAAATAAGCCAGAACCATGGCCTAATGTAGGTTTTGAAGTAGGGGAATTAGTTGCTAGAGGAGAAGTTGATTTTGGGATAGTAATATGTTATACAGGAACGGGTGTATCAATAGCAGCTAATAAGGTGAAAGGTGTGAGGGCAGCCTTGGTTTTTGATGCTAAAAATGCTAAGGGTGCTCGTCTATGGAATGATGCAAATGTATTAGCTTTAAGTGGTAGGCTCACTTCACCGGAGGTTGCTAAAGAGATCATAGATGCATGGTTAGAGACGAAGGAGATAGATCCCTCTGAGGCACAGAATATTGAGATTTTAAAGAAATATGATGAGAAGAGATGTTAACTAGATAGTGTCTCTCGAATTATCTCTCTCAATTCTTCATCTAGACGCTCTAATTTAGCTGGTTTAATACCCTTAGATCTGACTCTCCTAAGATCTCCTTTGATCCAGCTCTCATATATCTTCTCGCAATTTCCATAGTTTCTACAGGAATTATCAATAAATTCGCGAATTCTCTCAAATGCTTCTTCATCACTTAATTTAAGAACATTAATTAGATACGGAGATAAAACCTTAAGAATAAATCTTTTTCTACCATCACGTAATCCTCTAGAAATTATTTTCTCGATCCATTCTCTCCTTCCGGATTCAGACCTGATCTTTTTTCTGCTAAAAATATTTTCTTTCGTGGTCTCTAAGAAAAGATCTATTGTCTCAATACATTCACTAGATATTTCTCCTACGCATAATTTCTTAATATCCTCTAAGAACTTTCTTGATGTTTCTGAGGTATTCTCCATATATTCTTGCATCCTTCAATATCCATATATTAACAATCTACACTTATAATTATAGAGGTATAAAATGAGTGAGTTAATAAGAAGCTTTATAGCAATTGAGATAGAGAATAGAGAAGTTCTAAACAAGATTATTAGAGTAAGAGATATGATCGCGTCGCTAAGCGGGGACGCCCTTAAAGTAGTTGAAGATGAAAATATTCATTTAACAATAAGATTTCTAGGAGAAATAGATAGAAGCACTCTAGAAAATATTAAAAAGATCCTGGATGAAGCAAAGATTTTCAAGAGATTCGATATTCATGTGAAAGGCTTAGGGGCCTTCCCTAATGTAGCTAAGCCGAGAGTTATTTGGGTAGGTGTTGAAGAAGGTTTTGAGAAATTGAGAGAAATAAGAAGATTCATTGATGAAAAAACCCATGGACTAAGGATCCATATCGATCAGCATGATTTTCAGCCTCATATAACAATTGCTCGTGTAAAAACTGCCTTACCCCCCAAGGCGGCACAGATACTAATGAACTACTCATCAGAGGACTTCGGCTATTCTTCTGTATCTAAATTGATTCTTAAGAAGAGCTTCTTAACTTCTCGCGGCCCGATCTACACAGATCTTCACATAGTTGAGCTTTCATAGGTGTCTTCACTGGCCTCAATTAATGAAGAAAAAATTAATTATGTTATTAGTAAAGTGCTAAGTAGTATTAAACCTAGTGAGGAGGAGATTAAGAAAGCTTATGAGGTCTATGAGATACTTAAAAGAGAGCTAGAACCCCACTTCAGTGATATTAATCCAGACATACAACTCCACGGATCAGTTGAAAAAGATACTGCACTATCAAAGGATCTTGATTTAGATATATTTGTGCTCATACCTAAGAGCCTAGGTAGAGAATGGATAAGAAAAGAGTTCATAGATAGAGCCAGGGAAGCGTTGAAGAAATATGATGTTGAGGAGAGATACGCTGAGCACCCCTATCTAAGAATTAAATTTGATGATATTGAGGCTGATATTGTTCCAGCTCTTAAGATAAGTGACCCCAGGGAAAGTGTTACAGTAGCAGATAGAACACCATTTCATACACAATATGTTAAGAAGAGATTAAATCAAGAGATGAAAGACTCTGTAAGGCTACTTAAGAAATTTATGAAGGGTATAGGGGTTTATGGAGCAGAAGTAAAAGTGGGTGGATTCTCTGGGTATCTAACCGAGCTTCTCGTGATTAAATATGGATCCTTTATAAATGTTCTTAAAGAGGCTAGTAAATGGAGAATACCTGTAGTAGTATCACTTGATGAGAGTGAGGATCCTTATACGTTAAGAAAAATATTCCCTAATGCCTCATTCATTTTCCCAGACCCCGTGGACCCCAGAAGAAACGCGGCTGCAGCCGTTAGAGAAGAGACATTATCGAAATTCATATTAGCCTCCAGAGCTTTTTTAGAAGATCCTTCAGAAGATTTCTTTTACCCTCCAAAGCCTCCTACAGATCTTGTTGAAAAAAGATCTCGTGAATTGTGTTATTTAGTTCTTGAGATAGAGATCTTGAAGAAAGATTCTCCTGATAATATATGGGGTCAATTACATAGATTGAAGAGAAGAGTCTTTAATACATTATTAACAGAGGGTTTTGAACCAATTTACGTGGATATTTACTGGAATGAGAGAGAGAATCCATTAATTTATCTAGAATTACCTAATGAGTATTGCGAGAAGAAATTTATATGGAGAGTTATTGAGGGACCCCCAGTACATAGTTTAGAAAGTAGTAATTTCGTAAGGAAGCAACTAGATCTTGGTGAAGGATACTGGATCAGAGAGAGCAGGCTTTTTGGTAGAAGAAAGAAATACTTAGACGATTTACTTAGAAAGATAGAGGAGTTATCTAAATTAAGTAGCATCAGGTGCTGTAAAAGGATCTTAGACAAAAAAGATTTCTTAGAATATAGTGATGAAGAGGATTACGTTATCTGGTTAGGAGAGGTTTTGCTAAAGACTCCCTCGTATCAATTCAGGAAGTTAAGTAAGTAAGAGTTCTAGGGGTTTATGACTATATATCCTCCTTTCTCTATCCTTATTAATCCTTGTTCATAGAGATCTCTCAGGATCTTCTGTGCCTCCACTCTATCCAAACCTAATTCTCTCATAAGGATCTTTACAGCGTCACTCTGTTTATATAATCCATAGATCTCAAATGCTTGTGTCAAGACATTTAGTACCTCACTATATTTCTTAGAGATCTCCAGATCATAGATTCTATTATACTCATCAATTCTGAAGATAACCATATCTCCATCAGAGCTTCTCATTATATAAGTGCTAGGTCTTAAACTACTAGAGACTTTGATTATAGGATCGAATCCGTAGGATCTAATAGTTGCCCCACCAGTATCTGTGTAGAGACTTCTCGCCTGAGCCAGCTCATTTCGGTATCTCAATAAATTCTCCGCTGGGGAGAGTATTATTAGAGGATCACCTACACCCAAAATTATCTTATCTAAATAATCTTCAAATAAATCACTTTCACCAAAACTCTTATCAGCTACTCTCCAGATATCTAATACATAGATTCTGCTGAATCCTTCTCTAACTAAATGTATTATATTGTGCTTAAGAATTATTAAATGTATTCTACGGATCTTTGATATAAAAGCAGGTTTTCGTCTAAAAGAATTATAAACAATACTCAATGTCCTGGATCTCTCGCTCATAAGATAATTAACCTCACGTCTTATAGAGAAATATTAGGTAAAGAATTGACAAAACAATAATAAGAATTGGTGAGATCATGATCTCTAAAGAACCTATCTTAACTGATACTAGTATCAGCGGTTTTAACTCACTAGGGATCTCATTATATATTCTACGGATCTCTGGTAGATAAGCTATGAACAATCCAATTAAAAGAATTATTACACCTAAGACGATGAGAATAAGGCCTGTCAACTCAAGAGAGCCAATCACTAAGTCGCTATAGGGCTTCATCTATATACACTCTATATATAAAATGATTTTTGGAACAAAATATTTATATTAGGAGGATCTATGTAAAAATGCTTATTACATTGTTAAAAGCTTTATACATGTAGTAGAGTTTGGTGTAAGGAATGGTTAGATATAAATCTGTTGAACAGATCCTTAAGATAATGAGGAATCTAGAGCAGATAAGAAACATAGGTATTATAGCTCATGTAGACCACGGGAAAACAACACTAACAGATACACTACTGGCAGCAGCAGGCATTATATCCGAGAAATTAGCTGGTGAGATACTAGCGCTTGATTATCTAACCGTTGAGCAACAGAGGGGAATAACTGTTAAAGCAGCTAATATAAGTCTATACTATGAGTTCGCAGGTAAACCATACGTTATTAATCTAATTGATACACCAGGGCATGTCGATTTTAGTGGAAAGGTGTCGAGAAGTCTGAGAGTACTTGATGGAGCAATAGTTGTTGTAGATGCTGTCGAGGGTGTAATGACGCAGACAGAGACTGTTCTAAGACAGGCTCTTGAGGAGAGAGTTAGGCCTCTATTATTCATTAACAAGATTGATAGACTGATCAAGGAACTTAGAATGAGTCCTAAGGAGATACAGGATAGATTTGTGCAGATAATTAAAGAGATAAACGCATTAATTGATGTTTATGCTGAGCCTGGGTTCAAGGAGAAGTGGAAACTAGATCCTGTGAAGGGTCAGGTGGCATTTGGATCAGCGAAAGATAAGATAGGATTAACAATACCTTACTCACAGGCAAAAGGGATTAAGATAAGTGATATTATAGCGGCTTATGAAAAAGGTAGAGAAGCTGTAGAGGAATTGCAGAGGAAAATACCTCTTTACGAAGCCCTACTAGAAATGGTTATTAAACATGTGCCTAACCCGAGAGAAGCACAAGCATATAGAATACCTAAGATATGGAAAGGATCATTAGATACTGATATTGCTAAAGCTATGATGAGAGCTGATCCCGATGGTCCCACAGTGTTCCTGATAAATGACATGAGACATGATCCGCACGCGGGATTAGTGGCTACAGGTAGAGTATTGTCTGGCTGGCTCGAAGAAGGTAAGGAGTTATACTTAATTAATGCGAAGACTAATCAGAGAATTCTTCAAACAAGTCTTTATATGGGACCTTTCAGAGAACCAGCTGATAAAATATACGCAGGCAATATAGCAGCGGTTCTCGGGCTCGACAAGGCTAGATCTGGTGAGACAGCGGTTGATCCTTCTCTCAAAGAAGTTATGGTACCCTTTGAAAAGATCTCTTATATTTCAGAGCCTGTGGTCACAATAGCTGTTGAGCCTAAGACACCGGGTGAACTAACAAAGATGGTTGAGGCATTAAAGAAGCTTATTATAGAGGATCCGAACCTTGTCCTTAAAATAAATGAGGAGACAGGTGAGTATCTCCTCTCGGGGATGGGTCAAGTACATTTAGAAGTTGCTTTGACGCTGCTTAAAGAGAATTTTGGTGTTGAGGTAAAGACTTCTGCACCCTTAATAATATACAGAGAGACTATAAGAGCGTCTTCGCCAGTTTTAGAAGGTAAATCACCTAATAAACACAACAAGCTATATATAAGTGTTGAGCCGTTGAATGAGGAAACGATTAGATTGATAGCCTCTGGTGAGGTTTCCGAGGATCAGGATCCTAGGGAGAGAGCTAAGATCCTCAGAGATCGTGCTGACTGGGATTACGATGAGGCTAGAAGAATATGGGCTATTGATGAGAACATAAATGTTTTCGTTGATAGAACATCTGGTGTACAGTACCTCAGGGAGGTTAGAGACACAATAATACAAGGATTTAGGCTAGCGATGAGAGAAGGACCTTTAGCGATGGAGCCTGTGAGAGGTGTTAAGGTCATATTACATGACGCAATAATTCATGAGGATCCTGCCCACAGAGGACCTGCCCAGCTATACCCAGCTACTAGAAACCCCATATATGCTGGAATGCTAATGTCTAAACCAACTCTCTTGGAACCAATCCAAAAAGTGGATATTAAGGTTCCAATGGATTACATGGGTGAGATAACAGCTATAATAAGCAGAAAGAGAGGAAGGATACTAGAGGTGCACGAGTTATACGGGAACTGGGTGAGAATAATATCTGAGATACCTCTCGCAGAAAGCACAGATCTAGCACAGCAATTGAGAGGAGCAACAGCTGGGAGAGCTTTGTGGGGAACTGAATTCGCTAGATGGTCTCCTGTGCCAGAGAGCATGTTAATGAGTCTAATAGCGAGTATAAGAACTAGAAAAGGTCTAAAGCCTGAGCCTCCGAAACCAGATGACTTTCTAGGACCATAACTTATTTATCTCTCTCTTGATCTAAAAGCAATCTCTAATCTATAAACTTCTCCACAGATTAAACACGTGGTTATTCTCTCAATTTTCTTACCTCGATTCTTGATCCTTACGCGAGAAGTTTTTCCAGGTACCAAAGGCGTTAAACATTTCTTGCAATACAATCTTTTGATCTCTGGAGGGATTCTGACATTAGTTTCTTTTCTCATTTCTTCAATGATCCTTATAGCATTTCTCGCAAAATCTAATCTATCCTTATTTACCCACTCAAAAGCTACTTTAATCAAGATCTGTGTTCTCTGAATAACAAGATCTCTTAGTAACGCTTTTTTCCTCACATAATCTCCTATCTCTAAACATTTTTTAAGGTTATCTCTTACTAATGAGGATACTCATGTCACGTGATAATAGATCTATACTACGAAAAGGTGTTGAGAGTCTTTATGGAGCAATAATAATAACAATGCTTATTTTATCATTTGTATTCATATACACTACTTATAAAGAGGATCAGAGGAGAATCTACGATGCAGTAATAGATTCTCTTAATATAGAGCATGAAAGATCCTTAGAGAATATATTCGTTAGCGACATAAATTATAGCACTAAACAGATCTATGTTAGCTCAAGTATTAACACGAAGATAATTGGTGTTTTAGTAAAGGGAAACGGCACTATTCTATATCTTGATCTCAGGAATAATTCAATTATTCTCTCAAGTGAGATCTCCACAGCTTTACCAATTGATCTATCAGAGAAGATATTCAACTACACTAAGCAGGGATATAAGATCTATTTAGTCACCAAGAGAGGAAATTTAATACCACTAAATATAGATCCTTATATAAGCAACTTAGATAACTCATATCTTCGTAATACCATATATAATATGTTTGATTATGTATTTTACGCCGAGAAAGATGTTTATTATGTAATTTATGGGAACTGGGATGTTTATATATATAACCAAAGTCTTGGTCTCCCACAGATCTATCCATACGTTTATTTATGGGATATAAACACGAGTTACACAATATTTAAAGCCCCTGAGACAACATATATTTTCTTAAAAAGATCCTCTCAAAACCGGGGTATTTTAGAAACAAAAAGCTGGTTTAAATCACCAACAATTCTATATGCGCAAGATCCTACAGATCTAAGAATAATACTCGATGTCTATATAGATACTCCGTATCTTGGTAAATGGACAAGAATCACATGGGGTTCAGGAACTACCACAATACAATACTTCTATAACGGTAGTATCATTATAATAGTTAATGCATCATGGATTTATCCCGGAGGTTTAATTGCTTATTGGAGATATGAGAATTACGTGGATCCGAGAACATATAATCTAACTATAGTAGTGAGAAACTTTGGTTTAGAGTTATATATAGAAGCTACACACACACTAGTAACAAAAGATGCAGTGAATAGATTCCTAAGCAATTTGGCATGGACAGGTTCCACAGGAGATTTCTATTATCCATATATATTCTCATCAGTTGTGTTCCCAGGCGGGAATAAGTATATAGGGAGCGACCTATATAAGTATTTGAATTTCACATTCACTATATTACAAGGTTCATCTAGACAAACACCTGAGCCTCAGGCAAATGAAGTTGATTTATATATCTCAGTTGTTGGCTACATAAACAGAGTATATAGCCTAAGTATCGTCAATGTATCTAGATACGATCCTGTAAATGGATATATTGTTGCTAGTAATGGGAATAAGATCTTTGATTTATCTCCATTGATATACTATGGGTGGAACTATAGGTAAATAGCTCCGAGAGACTACTCTGTTTTCTCAGTCTCAAAACATTTTTTAAGTAATTCAACTGTTCTAGTATTTTCATCTATTGATGTTACCAATATACATCCATTGAATTCTAGTTGTAATAGATACTTCATAAATTCTCTTGATGATAGATCAGGAAATTCCTTCTTAAGATTTCTGAAGAGATCCGTGTCTCTCATTGATCCTCCTGCATCTTCCAACTCCTCTAATAATGCTCTAATAACATCTATTTTAGTGTATCTTTTCAAGAAATTCACCTTAGTAAAATATGAGATTTTAGAAGTCTTATAAATCTTATGACTCTTATTTTGATTCTTTTTTAACCAACTAAGAAATATCTTTTGAAAATCTGTGATCTATTAGGAGTATATTGATGGTGAAATTGTTTTTCTAGGAATTCTCTGTTTGGCTCTTGAACCCCACATCTCATAGAATCTCACCATATCCTCAGTCAATGAGGGCTTAACCTTGTCGAGAGCCTTTAGGAAGTGTCTCATCTCTACTTTAGTAGCATTGATATCTTCTCTTAAAGCATATAAACCAGCTTCTCTGACCACAGCAGCTATATCAGCTCCTGTATATCCCTCTGTAGCTCTAGCTAAGTACTCTAGATCTACATCATCGGCTAGCGGCATTTTTCTTGTGTGAACTTTGAATATTTCGATCCTTGAGTTATAATCTGGTGGGGGAACATATATTAATTTATCGAATCTTCCCGGTCTGAAAAGCGCTGGATCCAATAGATCAGGTCTATTAGTAGCTCCAATAATAAATACATTTCTCATTGGTTCTATACCATCGATCTCAGCTAGTAATTGGCTCACGATACTCTCCATAACATGAGTACCTTCGCTGTACATACCTCTTACTGGGAATAAGGCGTCTATTTCATCAAAGAATATTATTGTGGGAGCATATAATCTAGCTTTCCTAAAGATCTCTCTAATAGCTCTCTCACTCTCACCAACCCATTTGCTCAAGAGTTCTGGTCCCTTAACCCAGATCATATGAGCACCACTCTCATTAGCTATTGCTTTACCTAGTAGTGTCTTGCCTACGCCTGGTGGCCCGTAGAGAAGTATTCCCTTGGGAGGTTCAATACCTAATCTCTTGTATACAGTAGGGTTCTTGATAGCCCACTCAATAGACTCAATAAGTTCTTGTTTAACCTCATCTAAACCCCCGATATCACTCCACTTAACATCGGGGATCTCTATGTGGACTTCTCTCAGACCACTTGGTGTGATCTCTTTATAAGCCTCTAAGAAATCACTCATAGAAACCTTCAGATTCTCGAGGAGTTCAGGGCTAATGCTTTCTCTATCAAGATCATTTATATTAATAGTTCTTCTAATAGTTCTCAGAGCTGCCTCCTTTACTAATGCTGCTAGATCAGCTCCTGTGAATCCATGAGTTATCTCAGCTAATTTCTCAAGATCAACGTCTTCGGCAAGCGGAACATTTCTTGTGTGTATCATTAAGATCTCTAGTCTACCATTCTTGTCTGGTAAAGGTATCTCAATTTCTCTATCAAATCTACCGGGTCTCCTAAGCGCGGGATCTACTGCATGGATCCTATTTGTCGCACCAATAACAATAACATCTCCTCTACCTTGCAAACCGTCCATTAGTGTAAGTAGTTGAGCAACAACTCTTCTCTCAACCTCACCCACCACCTCATCTCTCTTTGGTGCTATAGCATCTATTTCATCAATGAATATTATTGCGGGAGCATTTTTACGAGCTTCTTCAAATATCTCTCTCAGTCTCTGCTCAGATTCCCCATAGAATTTACTCATTATCTCTGGACCATTTATCGCTATGAAGTATGCTCCAACCTCATTAGCTAAAGCCTTCGCTAGTAGCGTTTTTCCCACGCCTGGTGGCCCGTAGAGAAGTATTCCTTTAGGAGGATCTATACCCAGTTTCTTGAAGATCTCTGGGTACTTCAGGGGTAATTCAACAAGTTCTCTTACTTTAAGAATAACATCCTTCATTCCACCAATATCATTATAAGTGACCTTAGTAATACGAGACAATTGAACAGGTTTTTCAAGAACCTTAATTTGTGTTTCACTTGATATATAAACAACTCCTGTGGGTCTGGTCTGGACAACAACAAATGATATTGGTTGACCAAGTATAGGGATGTATATGATGTCTCCCTCAACCACTGGATGTTTATCTAATCTCTTCTTGATATAATTAATAAATGATTGATCTATGGAGGAGAACATAGTATGACTCTGTGCAGGAGCTATCTTAATCATCTTAGCCGGTTGGGCATAAGCTTTTCTAACAATAACTTTCTCTCCCAACGAAACATCAGCATTTCTTCTAACAAGAGGATCAACTTTGATAACCCGAGGATCGTCTTCACCATAACTAGGCCAAACAATGCCAGCAGTCTTCTTCCTCCCCTCGATCTCAACTATATCTCCAGGTTCTAAGCCTAACTCCTTGAGAACAGATATATCTATCTTAACCTTGCCTCCCAGAGCTTCTCTCGACTTAAGTTCATCAACTATTAATATAACCTCTCTCTTGGTAGAGGATCTCTTAGGATCTCTATTGACCTCCTCCCGAGAATCCTCAGGTTGATGAGGATTATCATTCAAAACTATACCCCACCTGATTATCTATGAATTTACGGGGTCTAAAAAACACTATGTTCAGAATTAGTTGGGATGGGGATAAAAACCTAGTTAATAATGTCCGTGAAATAGGTAAAATTATGAAGTTATCAAGACACTAGAGAGATTTCTCACGAAGGATCTTAGAAAACTCTTGTTACTAACTCTACCTCTACCTCGTCTACCTCACTGAATCCTCTCAAAAAATTCTCAATCTCTTCGGTGCCTCCCTCAGTCTCTTCAGGAAAAACTATAAAAAGTCTCAGTGTCTTGTATCCATAGGCTAGATCCTCTGTCTCATACCTTAGTAATTTATATTTTGATGGAAGATTCGAGGTTATTTTATTAATTAACTCATTAAAATCGCTTAAAACATCTTTTGGATAGATCTTTATAACAGAAATTACATCAGCCAAAGATCCTCACCCCTATGGTCCTTCAAAACCACACACAGGACATCTATAAGGCACACCTGATGTCCTACATTTATAGCATCTCCTTATTATATATCTACCACAATTAGGACATGGGAAACTAACAGATTTTTCGTAAGGAGCAATTATTCTCTTGCAGGATGTGCATATAGGTAGTGATATCTCCTCAACAATAGCTGGTTTTCTAAGTCTCGTTGATAAAGCCATCTCTCTTGACCCATTAACTTTATTGATGAATGCTTATAAAGATATATAAAGACTCATCAAGTTTATAAATAGTTTAAAATGAACATCAATTGGTGAATAATTAAGTGGAGAAGAAGATCAATAGAGAGAGTTTTTTCGCTGAAAAGATCAAACCTTTTGAATTGGATGACATAAGAAACATAAAGGATCTTCTTGCCTCAATGAGAGATACAGCGTATCAAGGAAGAAAACTGGCTGAAGCTTTCGATATAATGGTTCAGATGCTTAGAGAGAAGAATTTAGTTATTTACATGGGTTTAGCGGGTTCAATGGCTACCGCGGGTATATGGAAGATCATTTCATGGTTCATAGATCGTGAGTACATAGATGTGTTAGTCTCTACGGGAGCAAATGTCTCCGAGGATATATATGCGGGTTTAGGCTACCCCTACGGGAAAGGTTCTCCATGTATAGATGATTCATTGTTACTGGAACTTAAAATAGATCGTTTTTATGATGTGTATGCTGATGAGTATCTCTATAGAGAAATGGAGAAATTACTAAAAGAATTCATAATAGATCTACCGAAAGATTATATATACTCCTCAGCTGAATTCATGTATTTACTAGGAGCTAGATTAGATAGACTCGGCGTAGACTCAATCGCTAGATCAGCGTATAGGAAAAAGACCCCGGTTTTTGTTCCAGCAATAGTTGACTCAGGATACGGAATCGCTGCGATACTAGCTAAGTACGAGAGAGGAAGTAGAGTTATTATTGACCAATTTAAAGATTTCGAGCAAATGGTGGAGATAGCAGAAAAAGCTATTGACTCAGGTGTGATATATATCGGTGGCGGGGTCCCAAAAGACATAATTCAACTCGTGGCAGTAGCAAAAGCGTTGCTAGAAGAGAAAAGAAGTGGTAGGGAAGTCTCTAAACCACATAAATACGCGGTGCAATTAACAACTGATCTCCCTCAGTGGGGAGGGTTAAGTGGGGCAACACTGGAGGAGGCTATTAGCTGGGGCAAAATCAGACCAGGAGGATCATCAATGGTTCATGTAGATGCCACAATAGGATTACCAATACTAGCTTATGCTCTAAAAGAAATGAATATTAGTAGATCGAAGATAGATACCTCCTTTATATTTAGAGATGTAGAAAAATATGTTGAGAGAATCTGAAGAAACACCGAAGAAATACTTTTTTAGATACGTTGAAGGACCTCTACTGTACAGAGAGCTACTAGATCTTATACTAAAATATGTTTCAAAGGGATACAGAAATTTCGAGGTCTCCCTAGATCTAGGGTTAACAAGAGAGAGAATATCTGTGGAGAATAATAAGATCTTTATAAGAGGTAGTGAGTATAGTATTGATCTCTTAAATGAGACTGTAGAAAAAGACTTTCTCTACAAGATCATTGATCAAAGAATTCATAGATTAGATCTCTACAAAGGTAATAAATACTATAAGCTTAAACCCACAGGTTTAGACAAAGCACCTACCGTAGAGATCAGCGGAATACAAATGCATAGAACAACTGAGATTGATCCTTGGACAGATTCTTTGATTAAAGTTAAGACACTTGGGAATTTAAGAAATCGTAGAGTATTAGACATATGCACAGGACTAGGATACACAGCAATTAATTTATTTAGAAGAGGTGTTAAAGAGATCTTTACAATTGAGATAGACGAGAATATTCTCCACTTAGCGGAAATGAATCCTTGGTCAAGAGATCTTGAGAAAATAAACATTTTGCTAGGTGATGCATATGAGGTTATTGATTATTTTGATAATGAGTATTTTGATGCTATTCTACACGATCCTCCGAGGATAAATATTGCTGGTGAGTTATACAGTGAGGAATTTTATAGAAAGATCTATAGAGTACTTAAGAGAGGAGGTAGATTATTCCACTACACCGGTGAACCAGGTAAGCACAGCAATATCGATATTTTAAAAGGGATCAAGAATAGACTTAGGAGAGCTGGTTTTGATGAGATAAAGTGGATTGATGAAGCCAAGGGTTTTCTAGTGTTTAAGTACTGAGAAGTTTTAGATATAGTTATTAAATTATGTTTTTTACATATAGTATCTATGGGCTACTCTCGATTCAGCTGTCTCAAGCTCAGATCTTATTCTTCTCTCAAGAACTTCAATGGCTTCAGCATGTTTAATTAGTTCAGAAACATCTATCTCTGTATTAAGTATCTTAGCTATTTTTGAGACTGCTACTGCGGCCGCCCTAGGATCTGGTCTATTTCTCTCGGCGTATGGCAGAATAGCTAGTGCTGGTAAACCAATTATTTCACTATACATTAGTAAAGTAGCTAGTGGTCCCACGATAACTAATCCCTTCTCCATAACTGGTTCCTCGAGAACTCTTTTACAGTATCGGTTACCAATCCATCTCAATTGATCATCTGGTGATTTTCTTATTTCAGCGTCTAAGCCTCCTATAAGTAGCATCTCAGAGAAACCATTCTTATAAGCCCATTTAACAATTGTTTCAGCAAACTCATCTTTCTCAATTGGTTGAGGAACTGTTTGATTAACTAAGACAATTACTTTATCATCTAATCCGCTATAGAGCTCATGTGGGAAATTATATTTGTACTCAGGGTCTATGGTAACTGTATCAGGCATATATCTAGTTATTACAAAACCTATTCTCCTCATCTTGAGAGTATCTACGAGATATCTTGTTGTTATATAGCCTGTTGCTCCGAAGCCTGGGAAACCGGTTATTAATATCGGGTTTTTATTTCTTGAAATTGCTTCTTTCTCATAGTATATCTTTACATTTTTCCCTTCTCTATATACTTCCAACATCCCTCCCTAGTTAATACAGCAACACCCCTTAAATAATATAAAATTTCGTGTGGAGAGAGAATTAATTTGCCTACGGCCAAAAGCTCGTCTCTCTCGTTAACTACTAATACCTCATCCCATGGGTAAAGATCCTCGTCAATATCAATAACATGCTTAGAGAACACGTTTCCCCCCTCACCGACTTCTCTGGAGAACTCATTTAAAACAACAACACGTAGCTCAGGATACTTAAGAGCTCTCTTGATTCTTTCACCACCTATGCACGTAGGAATAATTCTGTGATCCGAGGCTCTAATAGTAGCAACTATTCCTTCAGAGTCCTCTACTGCTCTGATTCTGCCTGTAGTCTTAGACACTATTAAATATGAGTCATCTCTAAATAATTCTCTACCTACACCAGGTCTAAATTGATAATCGGCTATTACTCTTAGTTTCTCAATTGTTTCTTTAGAAGCTTTTATCTTGATCATGTCTCTTCAGCGAGAATTAGACATGTTGAATAGCTGGTTCTCTCTGTGCATATGGTATTTTGGTGATATCCTGCTCTCTACCTAATCTCTTCATAACTTTTTCAATAGCTTTTATAAAATCTTCTTCAATTACATAATCTCTATTGTCTCTAATAGCCATGTACCCAGCTTCTACACAAATTGCTTTTATATCAGCTCCTGAGGCACCTTCTGTTAAATCAGCTAATTTATCAAAGTTTATTTCACCTCGAATATTCATTTTTCTAGTGTGGATCCTGAAGATCTCTATACGAGCTTTCTTATTAGGTAATGGGATGTATATTATTCTATCAAATCTACCTGGTCTAAGTATCGCTGGATCCAGAATATCAATTCTATTTGTGGTAGCAATAATCTTGACACGATCAAGGGGATCGAAACCATCTATCTCAGCAAGTAACTGGGTTAGTGTTCTATGAATCTCTCTTTCACCACTAGTACCCACATCAAGTCTCTTGGCAGCTATAGCGTCTATTTCATCAATAAGAACAATTGATGGAGCTTTCCTCCTCGCTAAAGCAAATAATTCTCTAACAATTCTAGCACCTTCACCAATAAATTTCTGTGCTAATTCTGAAGCAACTAATCTAATAAATGTTGCATTGGTTTCGCCAGCAACGGCTTTGGCTAGTAGTGTTTTCCCGACACCTGGTGGACCGTAAAGTAGTACTCCCTTGGGAGGCTCTATACCTAATTTCTTAAATAACTCAGGATTCTTAAGAGGTAATTCAACGACTTCTCGAATTTCTCTTATTTGCTCATCCAAACCACCAATATCACTATATCTAACCGTGGGTCTCTCAATAATCTCCATAGCTTTAACAAAAGGATCTTCGCGGTAGCCCAGGACCTCAACAATTTCGGAACCTCTATTATTTAAGAGAACAGATACCATAGGCTTAAGCTTACTAGGATCAACTCTATTACTCACTTGAACAACTAGATTAGGTCCTGTAGAACTCTTAACAAGAGCTCTTCCATCAGGTAGCATCTCTAAAAATACAGCCTCTATGAGAGGTGGTTGGAGAAGCTTATCTAACTCAGCTTTGCAATACTCTAATTCCTCACTTAATCTAATTTTCTCTTTCTCAAGACGCTCAATTTCTCTCTGTAGATAAGTTATATATGATCTAAGATCACGATCAATGACCTCCTCAACAATTCTCTCATCAATATTATTCTCAGCTGAAGACACTATATACCCCATTGATACGTTATTTAGTATATACATAAAAGCTATTCTATGATCCAGATCGTTGTTATATATAAGACTCAATGAAACAATGATATATGGAACAATTATGAGTATACAAAAAACAACAGAATCACCAGAATACGAAAAAAGAAAACTAAGTAAAAATGAACACGCATTATTGAAATTAGCGCTTCAGAGACCAAGATTCGAGTTAGTTAAAGAAATAGCTGAGGAACTGGGCGTAAACTACATATCACTCACAAGATCAGCTAAACACCTAGTCTTCAAGAGAGACATGCTTGGAACAGCCTTCAGCCCCTACAGAATGAATCTAGATAGATACCTAGTGATCTTTAGATTAAAAAGAGAATACGAGAGAATGGATGCCAAACAACTCCTGGATATGCTACCCTACAACGTGTGGGTCAAAAGCATAACTATGGCTACAATACCTATGGGAGAAACATATGTATATTACTTAATTCCTAGGGGAGAGAGTATAGAGACAGTTGTGGAAGGATTGAAAAAGACTGATTTCATAGATAAATCATCAGATATATTTGTATCTAGAATGAATCTAACATATTTCATAAGACCTGATATGGATATATACTACAAAGATCCTTACGGAGAACCTATGAGTCTAGATAAAGTATTAACAAATATAGAGTTCAGCGGCTTATTAAAAGCAGACAAGTCTGAATTAGACGATCCATATCCAAAACCACCAAATGATTTCATAGATGTTGTCATAATGTCTATGTTAGAAGTGAATTACGTATTCTCTCCTAAGTGGCTTAGTTCCAAAGGTCCAATGAATCTTGGGATAGCAAGATCCAAGTATCATTACACAAAACACATAAGAGACAAGTACACTTTGTGGGCCTATCTGAGAAGACCCCTGGATCCACATGCTAATACAATGTATATGTTTGTGGTAAGAGGCAGGGAGGCTCTCGATCTAGGATACACATTATCTAGAACACCTTACGCATATGTTTTGTGTGACATAATGGATATATGTAAAATTAATTTCTGGATAAGATCTGACCAGGTGCATTTAGTTAATGATTTTATAGGAAGTTTTGATATAGAAATTATTAAGCAGTCATATAGAGAAGTGCTTCCCGAGGAAGAAGCAGGTTTAATTAAGAGATCTTTAAGAATAAGTTTTCCATTTACGAATTATTCTATTAAGAATCGTGATTGGTATGGTTTAGATGAGGCTGTGGATAGATAT
>JBMFLZ010000022.1:0-21582 GCA_049970935.1 Sulfolobales archaeon
GATACTATCAATACCTATTTGTCTTCTAGGAAGATTTCTAGAACCATTACTTATTGGAGGTTTGGTTATGAGTTTCGCGATTCTTGCCTCAATGATTCTTCTCTATAAATTAATTAAAGAATTAGATCCGAAAGACGATAGATACATAATTACGTCAATTATAATCTCCGTATTTGCGTCTCTTCCATGGATCTATTCATCACATATTTTTCCACAAGCACTCTTAACACTTTTCTTCGCAGGATCTCTCTACACCAGTATTAAGATTATTAAACAAATGGATCATGAGATATCTCGTAGATATATTGCTTTAAATGCTGTTTTTTCGGGATTAATGTTCTTAACGGATCCCTCAACAATAATAACAGTGATCTCCTATACACTATATCTACTTACTCTAATGATCCTTTCTACAAAAAGAGAATATGTAAGTAAAATCATTTACATACTAAGTAGATCACTTATTTGGTTATTAATATTCATATGGTTTATTATATTTCAGTTATACTATGATTACGCAACAACAGGTGACTTATTCACACCACCTGAACTTGTCTACTCGAGTAGCAGAGGTCTCGGCACTGGCTTCAGATTTTCTCCTATAGAGATTATATACGCGATCTATATTCAATTAATTGATCCTAGAAAAAGTCTAATGACACTATATCCAGTATCACTACTCTCATTAATATATCTAATAACTTTCCCTGAGATGTATCCTAGAAGAATATGGTTAGCAATCGTCATCTACGTGTTTGCGCCATTAATAACATATTCTTCGTGGCATGATTATCACGGCGGATTATCTTATGGACCTCGATTCCTCACACCTACAGCCGCTATACTATCGATTCCGCTCACGTATCTTCTCAGAACAAGTAAACTAAGTCTTCACCTAATAGTGTTAGTATTAGCATCTTACTCAATTATTGAGAACAGTATTATTTTAACAACTAATGTCTACCCATGTGCTATACAGGATCTGGCTCCACTAGAGAATCAATTCTTTAAATGCACTATTAATAGCCTATTTGAAGGAACCAGATCATCACTAATATATGATATATATGCATACCACCTGGGGCTACAAGATCCTTTATCAACTTGTCTCGCAATACTAACAGATCTAGTTCTTGTGTATCTGATCCTTATAATGAGTTATATAGAGAAAAAGTGATTTAGGTTAGCTTATATACTAATTAATATAATGTATTTACTTAGGATTAGTCAATGAATATCTCTGAAATAATTGAGTCATGGAGAAAAATAATTGAGTTAGCGAGAAAACCAGATCCTGAGGAATACAAATTATTCTTAAGAATAATTTTCCTAGGCTTCTTCTTAGTTGGTGCAATAGGTTTTGCGATAGGAATGATCTCTTATCTAATACTCACTTACTTAGGAGGTGGAGGAGGAACATGAGCACTGAGGGGGGAGAGATTGAGAGAAAGAAAGAATTAGCTGAGAAAAAAGAATTGTCTGAGGAACTTAGAAGACTGCAACTCTTCGCGGTTAGAACAATCGGTGGGAGAGAATTTGATGTTGCTTTCACTGTTGAGACTATAGTGAATTCTCTGAAGGATAAAAGCGCTGAGACGAGTCCGGTAGCATCATATCTACGTGATATTAGAGCACTAATTATTCCACCAGATATCAAGGGCTATGTGATATTTGAGGTTCAGAATCTGCATACAGTATATATAGCGGTTAGAGACGTGCCTTATGTGAAGGGTAGGGCTGCGGGAGCTGTGAGCTACAAGGATCTTGAGGAGATGATTAGGGTCAAGCCTATTATTGAGATGCTTAAAGAGAGAATGGTTGTTGAAGTTGTTGCAGGACCCTTCAAGGGCTCTAGAGGAACAATACAAGCTATTGATCGTGAGAGAGAGGAGGTGACGATATACATAGCTGAGTCAGTATTTCCACTAACCATAACTCTACCGGCGGAGTTTGTTCGACCTATTCAACAGTGAACTTATTCCTCTATTAATTCTCTGAGGATCTCTGTAGATACCATGTATCCTCCACCTTCACGAATTAATCTCTCGATCTCGTTAGTATCTAGGTAGTCTCTGTATGAGTAGTCTCTAGATGTTTTTTTAAGAAGATCTTTTTCTACGTTAATCATCCTTGAGTATTGATCTATTGCATCATCAAATTTTCTCGATACCTCTTGTAGCGCCTCGGAATAAAGTGTTTTCACAAGATCCCTTAGTCCAGTCATGAGATTCTCGTGTATAGCTAGAGTGCAACAATGGTATTCCCCAAGAAGCTCTTTGTAGGGAGATGTTCTGAACCCCTTCTCCCGAAGATATGTTGCGTAAGGTTCCCACGTACTCATAATTATATCACCTTTATCTCTCTCCTCCTCGACTAGTTCTCTCGGGTCTCTATAGAATCTTATCTCGTATCTACCTCTCATTCTTCTCATTAGAGCATGTGAGAGTATCTCCATAGTAGAGATCTGGCTACTATACACCGAGATTTTATCATATGAGTCAATTAACTCCTTGATCTCTTTGCCTCTGTAAACAATGAATCCTCCGCCAACAGCTCCTCCCGGGATACTCTTTATTGGTGCCCCAAAGAATCTATAGGCTAACTGAGTGTATATAGGTAGCATAGCCATGTGTAATCTGCCTTGAAGAAGTGATGTGGCTAACTCTCTAACATTAGGGTAAAAAACAAGCTCTGTTTCAAAACCTCTATCTCTCAACTTCTTAAGTAGGATCGGTAGAAAGATGTACTCTGATGATTTAACAATACCAAATCTCACATATCTGCCTGTGGATGGGTGAGTGTATTTAGTTAATTTAACTATGACAGTTCTCCCAGGGCCCTTGTACCTCACTACCACACCATTTTTCTCGAGTTGAGAGATTATTAGTGATAAATAGCCTTTTGATACTCCTAGTATATACATTAACTCTCTCTGAGTATAGCCTCGTGAGCCTGCCTCCTCAAGGATCTTAATTAGTCTCTGTTTTATATCAGTCTTCATCTACTCCAATATCCTTATTTTCTAAACAAAATATTTTATTAGGTAGGTGTGTAAGCTATTGCCGAAATTAGGGGATCCATCAGAGTATAGACTAAAGATCTTTTCTGATCATGGGTATCATAGGAGAGTATGTAAGATATGTCAAACACCTTTCTGGACAAAGGGTCCCTGGGAAATATGTAATGATATACCCTGCACAGATTATAGATTCTTTGATATTCCTCTAAAGATAAAGAATCTCTCATACGAAGAAACAGTTAATCTTTTCCTAAGATTTTTTGAGGAGAGAGGTCACAAAATAATTAATCCGGCCCCGGTCGTGGCTAGATGGAGAGAGGATCTTTATCTAACAATAGCTTCAATAGTAGTTTTCCAACCACATGTGACCTCGGGTAAAGTGCCTCCACCAGCTAATCCATTGGTTATTGCTCAGCCATGTATCAGACTCGAGGACATAGATAATATAGGCTTAACATTCGGTAGACACATGACAAGTTTCACAATGGGTGGTCATCACGCATTCAATTACCCAGACAAATATGTGTATTGGAAAGATGAGACAGTTAGATACGCGGAGGAATTCTTCGTAGACACCATAGGTGTTCCTGAGGAGGAGTTAACATTTAAAGAGAGTTGGTGGGAAGGTGGTGGAAACGCTGGTCCCTCAATGGAGGTTACTGTAGGAGGCTTAGAAGTTGCTACACTAGTTTTTATGCAGTACGAGACCTTAGAGAATGGTTATAGAGAGATCCCTATGAAAATAGTTGATGTAGGCTACGGAATAGAGAGAATAACATGGTTGACACAGAAGACACCAACAGCATTTCACGCTGTTTTTGGTAGCAATATGGTCTCTAGGTTCTTTAATAAGCTAGGGGTTTCGGAGCCTGATAAAGAATTTATGTATGTCGCATCTATATATTCTGGTAAGATAGATCCTTCTGACCCAAAGACAATTGACTCATTTATTGATCGGGTATCCAAAGAACTTGGTAGAAACAGAGTGGATGTTGAGGAAACATTTAGACAATTAGTAAATGTGTTCTCTGTGCTAGATCACACAAAGACACTGGCTCTAATGCTAGGAGACGGAATCGTTCCTTCAAACACCGGGGAGGGATACTTAGCAAGACTTGTCCTAAGAAGAATCATGAGAACACTAGCTAGACTAAAAACAGATGTTTCTCTTAGGGAATTAATTATGTTGCAAATAGAGAGATGGGGCAATACCTTCAAGAGTATTGGTAGAAACCAGAGGTACATACTTGATGTAATCGATTTCGAGGAAGAGAGATATCGTGAGAATATTAAGAGAGCGCCTGTGATTATTAAAAGATACTCCGGCGGTGGTTTGTCTCTGGATGATCTAATAGAGATCTATGATAGCCACGGTATACCTCCGGAGATTGTTTCGGAGATCTCCTCCTCAATGGGTTTAAAAGTTGATATCCCGAGAAACTTCTACTCATTAGTTGCCTCCAGACACTCGAGAGCTCCTATTAAATCTAAAGAGAAGATTGATCCCTTCCTTAGAGAGTGGGTTAAGAAGTTCCCTGAGACCCGCAGACTCTTCCATGAAGATCCGATGATTAAGGAGTTTGATGCAAAGATCCTGGGCATTAAAGGCAATATCGTTGTCCTTGATCAAACACTCTTCTACCCATTAGGAGGAGGTCAAGCAAGTGATCAGGGGTACATTATCGTAGATGGAGAGAAATACGGCGTCGTAGATGTGAAGATGATTGATAATGTGATTATTCACTACTTAGATAGGGAGTTAAGTGAAGAGTACATAGGATCCAGGATCAGAGGATTTATTGATTGGAACAGGAGATATAGGATAATGAGACATCACACAGCAACACACGTATTACTAGGCGCACTCAGAAGAGTTCTTGGAGAGCATGTCTGGCAGGCGGGTGCCGACAAGAATGAGTTTAGAGGAAGATTAGACGTGACACACTACCAGCTCCCCTCTCGCGAGGAGATCTCTAAGATAGAGGAGTTAGTTAATAGAGTTATTGATGAGAGAAGAAAAGTGATTGTGAGATACCTAGACAGATACGAGGCTGAGAATAAGTATGGTCTAAGTATTTATCAAGGAGGTGTCCCAGAGGATCCTATTATTAGAATAGTTGAGATCGAGGATTGGGATGCTCAAGCATGCTTTGGCACTCACCTACCTCACACAGGTGAGATAGGCGGCTTCAAGATAATTAATGTTTCGAAGATAGCTGACGGCGTAATAAGATTCGAATATGTGGCTGGTAGTAGAGTATCTGAGGAAGCAACAAGGTACCAGAATATTTTGAGAGAAATATCATCTCTTATAGGAGGATCTGCTGATGAAAGCCTTGTGAGCAGGGCGAAGACATTGATTGAAGAGAGAGAAGCTACTGAGAAGATCCTTAGTAAATATAGAGCTATATGGGAGAAAATGATCTCAGAGACCCTATCTAGAGCAGAAACTATTAACAACGTGAAGATATTATTGATAAAAGATCCTCCTGAGGAAGATATTGCGAGAGAGTATATTAAGAAACTAAGTAGACAAGATAATATAGTCTCGATACTTCTAACAAATATATCAAGAGATTCATCAAGGATCGAGATATCACTATCAGCTAACCTACTAAGTAAATTAGATGCGAGAGAGTTATTGAGTAAAATCATCTCCAGGACCGGGGGGAGAGGCGGCGGTAAAAAGGATCACGCGACAGGGAGCTTGAATAAAAACGCTGATAATGCTGAAGAGATAATCAGAGAAGTAGTCTCTGAGGTTCTCAGGGTCTGAGTATAGGAGAATGTGTTGAATTAAGTGAGAGACTTATTGAGGCATCTAAAGACTACAAGTATTTATTATCAAGAGGCTATAGCCAGAAAATATCTCTTGATACTATATGCAGTAGGTATATGTTAAGTAAATTAGAGAGAAATCTATTATTGAGATGTATTCATAGACCTGATTACGTGGCTAAAGTAAATATAAAGAAGGTGTCTGTGGAGGAGATCAGGCAAAAAACACTTGTGGTAGATCTACTAAATACGCTCAGTACATTAGCCACTGCTATATCGGGAGGATGCGTGTATTTATGTGATGATGGTTTGATAAGAGACTTAGGTGGGTCTAAGAAAGTATCTATTGATAATCTTTACGTGGCCAAAGCAATAGATCTTGTGATAAAGATCTTTAGAGAATTAGATGTTTTAGAAGTTATTTACGTTATTGATAAAAATGTTTCTTTTAGCCTAGATCTAGTTAAGTACGTAGTTAATAAAAGTAGAGAAATGGGTTTATTATCAAGTTATTTATTAGCTGAGAAAGCTGATAGATCTATAATTGATTTATCTAGAAATAGTATTGTGGTTACTACAGATTTTGTTATTATTGATAAAGTTGAGAAGATATTTGATTTAGTGAATTACGTTATTAATAAAGGATTTATAGATAAGGGCTCTTTTAAGTTAATAGATCTATCCGCTATAAATTTTAGGTAGTGCCTAAAAACTTAAAAGGAATTAAATCAATTATTTCTTAAGGGCTCTCACTATGAGAATTAATTATGATATCAAAAGAATTTCTAAGACATATCTTTTAGTAGTTTTGCTATCCATGTTTCTTATAGCGAATATATCTATAGCAGAATCACAGTCTCTTGAGAAGATAAAGATAGCGGTGGTGCCACCCACGTATGCTTCTTTACTAAGATTAGCTTTGGGGAGCTACATAGATGTGATTTCTCCCATACCCCCTGGCGTTGATCCTCATACTTATGAGGGTACTCCACAAGATATTCAGAGAGCTCTTCAAGCAGATTTAATTATCGTAGACGTAATAGGTCACCTGCCTATAACCACGAAACTTATTGATGCAGCTAAGACATCGGGGAAACCGTATATAATACTCTATGAGGAGTTAATCAAGAGAGGTTGGGAGCCTCTTAAGAAGCCTACTGGTGTATATAATGAGCATATAGGTTTTGATTATAGAGCTCAGATAATGCTCCTAGAGATTGCAAGAGATAAGGTGCTTGAGATCGCTAGAGAGAAATACTCTCCTCAGGAGTATATTGTATTTAGCTCAGCAATTAATTCCTCTACTCAAGTAGCGATAGACGTTATTAATAGTTCATATAGTTATGCGAGATACATAGTCTCAGGACTCAAGGCCGTCGCTATATATAGTGCCGCGGGTCAATACATGATTTATTCCTTAGGTCTAGAACCTGTCTACGTGCTTACTCCCGAGCCTGAGCAAGAACCAACACCACAATCTCTTCAGGGTCTAAAGAACTCAGGTGCTAGATGTGTATTGATTCTTCAGGGAACTGAGGAGTACTCCGATGCGGTAATATCAACCATAAAGAGTATGGGTGTGACTCCGGTCATAGTAAATGTCAGAGAAACTATTATGAAAAATGTTCCTTATTTAGCGCCTGTCGTAGTCGCACTTGAACTAAAGAGATACTGTGGTTCTGCATCCTCCGAGGCAGTCATTACATCTCCGCAGAGTTCGGGGACTAGTGTTAACACTTATATGATTGTGATATCTGCGGCAATAATCGTAGTAATCATACTGGTAGCCGTATATTACTATATTAATGTGAGACGTAGGGTGAAATGATCTTGGTTTATGAGGAGTACGCGGTCTACGCAAAAGATCTTAGTGTTTATCTAGGAGAGAATTTGGTTCTGGACAATGTATCTTTTGCCCTAAAGCATCCTTCTGTACTAATCGTTATGGGTCCTAATGGTGCTGGTAAAACAACTCTTCTTAGAACTATACTTGGTATGATTAAGAGAAGAAGTGGTGTACTAAAAGTATTTGGATATGATCCTGAGAAAGATCAGGATAAGATAAGAAGATTAGTGAGTTACATGCCGCAAATAAGTAATGTTTATCAGTATATCCCATTGAAAGTTAAGGAAATAGTGGCGTCTCCATATATTCTTAAAGTGTCAGAGGACCCCGATCAAGTAGAGAAAGCTATTCAAATAACGGGTTTAGAAGAATATCTGGACAAATACTTCTATGAGTTGTCAGGAGGCTATAAACAGAGAGTTTTAATAGCCAGAGCTCTGGCTATGGAGGCTAAACTACTGGTTTTTGATGAGCCTTTGTCAATGGTTGACGCATCAGCTAGAGAACATATAATAGATCTTTTATTCGACTTATTGAATAAAAAAGAGATAAGTATGATAGTTGTTTCACATGACATCTCCAGATGTCTGAAATACGACCCTGATATCCTTTTACTAAATAGAAGAGTACTAGCCTATGGAAAAGCACATGAGGTTTTGAAACCAGAGGTGCTGGAGAAGGTGTATGGATTAGCTACTCTCAATGGAAAAACAATTTATCTAGGAGAAGAACATGGACCTTATCACTGACATTCTTCTCAACCCCATATACTTAAGAGGGTTAATAGGTGTCTTGCTAGCCTCGGTTCTAGGAGGTGTAGTGAGCCTACTTATTCGATACACACAAACACAATTTCTCGCAATAGAGTCTCTTCACATGATCCTTGCGGCGGCCGCCACGGGGTACCTAGTTAATCTCTTCATACCATATCTTTACCCTGAGGCCATAGCCTATGTTGTTATGAGTCTCTTCGTTATCTTAATAGTGTTTCTATCTCAGAGAGGGTATGAACAGAATATTTCTATAGCAACTATCGCTTTTGTCGCTGCAGCAATATCTTCTTTAGCATCATATGGATTAGCTGTCTACTCCCCAGTAGGCCCATCTATCGTATACAATATCTTGTTTGGATCTCCATTCTTTTTGAGAGAGCAAGATCTTTTACTAAGTTTCTTAACTATACTGATTTTCCTAGGTGTCTTGCTATTTACTTGGAAAAAGATTCTTTTGTTATCATTCGATCCTGAATACTTCTCCTATATGAAAGGTCCTGTATCGACACTACTCTACAGAACAATGATCTATGCTATAGTGGCATTATCAGCAGTCTACGTAACTAGACTAGTTGGTGCAATAGCAGCTCACGTACTTTTCATAGCTCCTAGCATAACACCTTTTCTAAAAAGAATAACAGTTGTTTCAGCCACTGCAATAATAGTTTTAGTATCAGTAGCCTCGTTAATTCTAGCAGTTATACTCAATATGCCTTACGGAGGCGTTCTTGGAGTACTTAGTATAGCTCTATATGCTATTCCCTCTCTCCTAATGAAAAAATAATATTTGTATTTCTACGATAATTGTTTGAGTAGAGATACTATCTCATCAATAATTTGAGAAACACTATTGAATAATCGATCTGATTTAGCTACTAGATCAGGTGGAACAGTTTTTGTATTTATAGCATTATTAACATCTGATAATAGATTCTCTAGATTTGCTCTTGTAATCAGGATCCTGTCTCTGATCTGATCCAATATATAAGCCTCTGATTGCGAAGTTGTTAGATTTCTCGCGGTTCTTATATTATCTAAGATTCTACTAGATAGATTAACTGCCGTCTCGAGATTAATTTTTGCTATTGAGAGAAGCTCGGGAGAGGAGGTTAAATTAGATATTGAAACAATTACTCTAGTATCTGCT
Organism: Sulfolobales archaeon; assembly: GCA_049970935.1. GTDB lineage: Archaea > Thermoproteota > Thermoprotei_A > Sulfolobales > AG1 > WYEN01. The sequence goes on from JBMFLZ010000022.1 coordinate 9,564, forward strand.
GTAAGAACGGCTAAGCTTCTCAAATCATATAGCAACCCCATGTAAATATATCTTCTTAATAAGATAGTTAATTGCTGATAGCTAGTGTTTAGATCTTGATACCGTGAGATAATTTGCTTATCTTGTGGAGAGAGTATATACTTTAGATCGGTTAATGACGTTATTGCAAAACCTATTAAGAAACCCACTACTAAACTTGAGATTACTAAGCCTAGTGTAACAAGGCTGAAGCCCGTGAGTTTAGGCATGTGAGACCCTAGTAGAGTTTCTCCTCAAAAATATAAGTTGTATCATAAGAGTCAAAAAGAGTCAAAGAGTTGTGAAAGTTATTAAATCAGCTACTAATCTAAACTTGTCTGTATAGATCTCTACTCTAACAGGCACTCCTGTGACCAGGTCTGAGTACAGTATTATATAGCCGTTGCTGAGAGACACATTATATATCGCTACATATCTCGAAGGCACATAGATCCTCATATCCTTGAAGTATATAGAGACTTCTTTAATCCCTAGGTACGAAATATTCTCCTCAGAAGTCACATTATAGAATAGATCTAGTAGAGACACGATCGTGAAATAAGGTCTGGAACCTTGGCCAATGAAGAGATCTCTCATTACTTCGGGATTACCTACACAAAAAATACTATAGATCGATGCATTAAGATTATAATTCACGGAGCAGTCAACTCTGGAGAGTGTTGAGATTTCATAACTTGACTGCTGACCTACCAAACTAATCGCGTATGAGAGCATAAGGGTCTTATTTCTGTACGTGATAAATTCGTAGTAGATCTTATCTAGAGACACTTTAGAATAAGTCTCATAGCCTCTATAAATGCTTATTGACATATAAACTATATAACCTACTAATAGAAGAGCTATGATCATTAGAAAAGCGATTCTCTTTATCCTCAGCACATATTTCAATTCTTCTCTCAAGATGCACCATGTATATTCATAGACTAAGATTATAAAGCTTGTCTCAAAGGATTATCTGGAGTATAGTTTGGGGATAAGGATCCTTATACTAGACTATGACATGACATTGGTGAATAATCTAGTTGATTTCTACGAAACATTCAATACCACACTTAGTCTCTGCGGTGATGAGATACTTACTTACGACAAGTTCTATAAACTATATATTGAGAGCAATCTATCAAAAAAGATCGTTAGATGCTCAAGAGAAAATTTCTGGAGAATATTCAGAAGACTCTATAGAACTAAAACAGGTTTTCTCAATAAAGGTGCTCGAGAACTACTTATTTACTCAAGAAATATTGGTCTCAGAAACGTAATAGCTACAGGACGCGAGTGTCCTAGAGAAACAGTTTTTGATGAATTGAGAATATTTGGTGTAGAAGATTTAGTTGACGATATATACACCTTAGACAGAACCTATATGAGAGATTTAGAAGAGGAATTCTTATTTGATAAATCAGATATTATTAAAAAGATCCTGAGGAACTACGGTGCAGATCCTGATGAAGCAATTTTTATCGGGGATTATCTAACAGATTATTTAAGTAGTATAAAATCAGGGGTCAGATTCATAGGAGTAGTAGACAATGATTCTAAGAAAAAACTACTAGAGAACCAAGGTGCAAAATGCATCGCAAGAGATCTTTTTGAGGCTATCGAGAAAATATATATGGTCAAAAACAATATGTGCTGATCACGTATCGCAGAAGATCTATTAATCAAGTATCTCATGATACTAGAAAGATTTTTTAGACAAACTTCATCATTCTAAGACGAGACAGGATTCATAGGCCTCGGATCATAAATGCTTCTCGGTGACGAGATTAATTTCTTTGAGGGCTTGCTTCAATCTCTAGGGACTATGTGCCTCTCGGTGCTCTAGTGGGGAGAGGATCCCCATTCATTACCTTAGACCCGATGATCATAGAGGGAGATAACTCCGTTATGAAGTGTAACACTCAAGACCCCCGCAAAAAGATCTTCTATAGGATTAAAATCTGAAAAGTCTGTCAGGCTTTAGGAGATGTATTTATCGATATTATATTTAGATCCTTGATTATATCGTATCTTTCTAAAGAATTAATCGTGAATATATTATTGGGGTGTTATTGTGTCAGTATTAAGCAACGATTATTTAAGCTTGTGAAGTCATATAGAAAGAATCAATTGATATCTTCTTCGTATGTTAAAAGATCGGCTTTTAATCTTTTTTGTGCTAATGAGGCTAATTTGCTTAGAGTTCTAGTTAATAATCTGATCTCTGTTTTTGTCATATTCGCCTTATATAATATTCTCACCAGAGATGCTCTAATATCTTCTCTTCGATTAGGTGGATACACTAACTCAACTATTTTACTTATTACTGTCTCCAAGACCTTGAGGTCTTCTTTATCAATTTTCTCAAGTGTTTCGAGACTTTTTTGGGTGCTGTATCTCTTGTGTATTTCATAGAGTGTTATTGCCACTGCGTGTGAGAGATTAAGGACTGGGTAGTCTTGATCAGCCTCTATATGTACATAGAGATGACATTTTCTTAGTTCTTCTCTCGTTAATCCTGTGCTTTCTCTCCCAAAAACCACTGCTATGGATCTGTATTTGTCGATTAGTTCAATAAATTCGCTTAGCTCCATGGGTTGCCTAAGAGGATCTCTATCAATTGGGACTACAGATGATGTGCATGCTACGAGGTCTACTTCATTCACTAACTGATCCATTGAGTCAAGTATCTTGACTTTATCAAGAATCTCTCGACCTCTCATAGCGTATCTGTAGGCTTCATCATCTATTGATGCAGAGGGTTTAACCAAGTAAAGTTTCTCTACACCAAAATTCTTACATAATCTAGCTACGAAACCTAGGTTAATGGATCCCTCAACACCCACTAGAACAACTCTTATATCCTTGTTAATCATCTAAACCACTTTCTCTCTATAAAATCTTTTGCTACCAAGGATCTTCATTACTTCATTAATGAAGTTCTCGATCTCTTGCCTCGAGACACCTTTTTTAGATGCTTCTGAAACAACAATATTCTCAACGATTGAGTAGCTCTTATATCTTTCATTCAACTCTCTCCACCTAATACCTCTCAGAGCCTCAGCAATTCTCTTATTAATAGGTAGAAAACCTCTGATCATTAAAACAGATAATATAGGGTACCCAATATAGCCTCGATAAACAGTCCCATTATCAGAGCTATCAACAACTCCTCTAGAAAGATCTGTGTAGACCCTGTAGACACGATCACCCTCAGAACTCACCACCTCAGCATAGTGATCATCAATAATCTTCACTCTACCATCAGCAACAGCGCCCAAAGCCTCTAAAACCTTGATCCTGGGAGGGAGCCTCAGAGCAATCATTACTACTCAGCCAATTAAAATATTCACTTATCATAAAAATAATACATATGCAGTCTATGAGAGATATTAACTTAATCACCCAAAAATAATCATGGGGCCCGTAGCCCAGCCAGGATAGGGCGTCGGCCTGCGGAGCCGGAGGTCCCGGGTTCAAATCCCGGCGGGCCCGCTATTCAATAAAGTCCGTAATTCACAGAGACTTTAGCTACTACGTTCAGATAATGTGCGTCTTCTAGCAAAAACTTACTTCTCAAATGATTACAACCTAAAACCTCATCCTTCAGAAGCGGTGATGGGATTCATAAGTTCTGTATCCTCTAGTATCTTTGATGATTATAATGCATGTATGCCTTGGGGACTAATCTCTGGTGATGCCCAATAGGGATGCTGAATACACAAGTAAAATCTATGTCTCCAAGGCAATGATGAAGTTCATAACCCTAACCCCTGAGGGAGATGAGGAAGATGAGCTGAAGACCCGTTCAGGGCTGAAGCTAGGAGAACCTGAGTTGATCTGATATATAATTGGGAAGGAAAGGATCAGCTCATTAAAAACAGATCTGAATCATTGCGAGGATCTGTACAAAGATCTTTATTTTGTGTATTTAAAGATCCTTTAGAGCACAAGGGTAAGCTTAAAGATCTTTTATAGTGTTAGTGATAAGAACAAATTTTTGGGTATAAATTGTGTCTCGGATATTTATTATGTAAAGAGCCGAGATGAGGAGGTTTTCTTGAGAATCAATGTGGGGAGGTTAAAATTTGATATAGCTGTTTATAAAGTGAAGAAAGCAACTGGAGATGAATATAGCGGCGATATGTTAATTATAGAGAGAAGAGATACAGAAGATCTCTATAAGATCAGTGATAAAGACCACATTAAACTAAGCTTTATAGAAGGAGAAAATAGTTTATTTAATGTTGAAGGAAAATCTGAAACTACACCATTTAGTAAAGAACCATTGTCGCTGAAAGTAGATTTTTTCGAGTCACCAGAGAAAATACTTGCCTTAACGATCTATAATATAGGATTTGATTATGAGAAAGGATTCGAGTACTATAATCTGGTGGGATTAGAGAGAGTACCTAGTGTACCTAAGCCATCTGATTATATTGAATATCCTAAGGATCCTAGGGATAAATTATTTAGGATTAGTAGCTGGGCGTTTCCTTATCAAATTGATTCGTTTAATAAATTATTTCCTTACACTATATTTATATTAGCTAAGTATCACCATGGTTATCTATCGATTCTTACATTAACTAACGGAGCTTTGTCGGCGTATGCATCACCTAATTTAATTATTGAAACCTTCTCTGGAAAAGTTGTTAATGAGATTAAAAGAAGTAATATTCTAGCGATAGCTTATGCCGAGAAACCCTATGAATCAATTGAGAGATTAATCGATCTAGTATCACAATACACATTTATCAAACACCGACTCCAGAAACCTGCTCCCAGAATTTTGAGTAAGCTTGGGTGGTGTAGTTGGAATGCTCTTCATCTAGTTGATTTGAGCTCAGATAATATCAAGAAGATCGTTGGTGGTTTAGTGAGAAGAGGTGTTCCAGTGAAATGGGTTATTATAGATGATGGGTGGCAGATCGAGGAGATTAAGGAGCTTAGACCTAGGCAACCCGAGCTCGGGACTATTAGTGTGAGGATCCTTAAATCTTTACAGCCTAGAAGAGACAGATTCCCAGCAGGTTTCAGAGAATTGATAGAATCAGTTAAGAGGCTGGGGGTTGAGGAGATTGGATTGTGGCACACTATAAATCTGCATTGGGGTGGTGCAGATAAGGATGTATTTAATGAATTAGGTTCCGAGGCAGTAATTGATTACAGAACTGGAACTCATATACCATCTCCTGAGTTTGAGAAGGCATATGAGTTCTTCAGAAGATTCTTCAGATACTTGAGAGAACAAGGATTTGATTTTGTTAAAATAGATAATCAATACTACATAAAATTCGCTTATGAAGATCAGATAGATATTGCGAGAGCCTCGGAGAATATAATGATTAGTTCACAATTAGCGGCTTATGAACATAATATGTGGATCCTTAATTCAATGGCGATGAATCCGGAGAACTATAGTTTTATGCTTCTCAGCAACATAGCTAGAGTATCTCTTGATTACATACCTTTCTGGAGATCTGCGGCTAAGCTACATGTTATGTGGAGTATATTTAACTCAGTATTCTTCAGCTTTATAACATATCCTGATTATGATATGTGGATGAGCTATGATCCCTCTGCCAAACTTTATGCTGTGGCTAGTGTACTAAGTGGTGGACCTATTTACTTAACTGATAGAGATCCGGATAAAACAAACATAGATCTTCTTAAGAAAATAGTTTTGCCAAATGGTGAGGTCGTAAGAGTTGATGAACCAGCTCTACCCACAGAAGACTCTTTATTTACGGATCCCTATAATGAGGCTAGGCTTCTTAAAGTAGCCTCAAGATCGAAAGATTCTATTGTTATTGGCGTATTCAATATCTATAAAGACCCGATATCAATAAGAGACTCAATTGATCCGTTACTAACGAGATATATGTTAAAAGAAGGTGAATACTTGTATTATGAGGTATTCAGCGGTGGATATGGATTACTTAAGATCCCTGGAGATAAGATAGATATTGAGTTAGGAAATAATGATGCTGAAATAATAATCTTGGTGCCTATTAGAGCTGGCAAAGCTGTGGTAGGTATTCAAGAATATCTTCTTCCGCAGTATCCGATCATGTATGAGTATATAAATGATACATATTACATTAGATCAAAAATTAGTGGAACACTAATATATTATGTGGATGGTAAGATCAAAAGTATGTGGATAAGTGAAAAAGATCTAGTTCAAATATAGTGTAGATACTGATCTATGGCAGAAGACTTCTCATCGCTATCTGGGGCATTTGGTTTATAATATTATTTACGTATAACCTCAATGTGGGAAACTCGTTATGTGAAGCTAATATATCATAGTCCTTGAGGGAAGAGATATATGATTGATTTTAAACGAGAATCAAGAGATCAAGTGTATAATCAAATCAATACTTGAGGTTTTAGAAAAGATCAGAGGTGTGCGAAAATACTGAGAATGAGAGAAGTCTCGTTTAATGAGTACCTTGAGTACATAACGAAGCACAAAGAGATCGAGTTAGAGGATCAAGTCATTAGTCTTCAGCCGGTTAGGATTAAGCGTCTAGCCCCTGAGTCCGAGGAATTGACTGATATATCAACTACTGTCTGGAGTTTTCCTAAGAGAGGTTCTTGGGCTACTCATAGAGGAGATTACAGAGGTAATTGGGCTCCTCAGATACCTAGAGCTCTTATACTTATGTACACTAAACCCGGTGATGTTGTCCTGGATCCCATGATGGGTAGTGGGACTACATTGATAGAGGCTAAGCTCCTGGGGAGAAACTCTATTGGTGTAGACATAAACTATAATGCTGTGATACTAACACTCCACAGACTCTACTACCTCGAGGAGGCCTTGAAAAACCTCTATGAGAACACTAATGCAAAAATTGAGGGGGTTGATGTAGAGGATATTAAGAAGGTGTGGTACAAGGTCTATCTAGGGGATGCAAGGAAACTAGACTTGATAGGGGATGAAAGCATTGATCTCGTGGCTACTCACCCACCTTACTTCAATATAATTAAGTACGGTGGTGAGGATAGAGTTGATGGAGATCTCTCTAAGACTAGGAGCCTCAAGGAGTATCTGAGATGGATGAAGGAGATCGCAAAAGAGATGTATAGAGTGCTGAAACCAGGGAAGTACTGCGCAATACTAATTGGAGACACGAGAATTAGAAAGCATTATGTCCCAATATCACATTACGTAATGCAAGTCTTTCTAGACGCGGGTTTTGTGTTGAAGGAGGAGATTATTAAGATACAGCACAAGATGAAGACCACGAGAGAAGTGTGGAGCAGACTGAGAAAAAGAGATTTTCTACTCATATATCACGAGAAATTATTTGTCTTCAGAAAACCCGGGTCAAGAGAAGAGATAAAAGACTTAGAATATAGTAAGAGACCTGATTTTTTAAAACTCGAGATATAGCCTTAATAACTAATTAGTTCATCTGGGAGTCGGTATGTATATTTGTTTATCCATCACTTAATTATGTGATAATCACCTCGGAAAAAGATTATGAGCATATATCATATACACGAACTTTTCTGCCTCTTCTAGTTTGTGTCTCGAAGCATATATACCCTTGCTCAATTAGACTATGAATAGACTTGTAGATTCCGCGGAGAGAATATTTCTGATTTTCTTTCCATATCTCGTAAGCGGTCATAGGACCCTTTCTCTTGATTGTCTCGAGAATAATTTTTTTGAGACCTTTATCTCGATATATTTTGGCAGTGGGTTTATAGCCTGCTGTTATTACGGCGATGGCTCTACTCATATTCTTTGCCACATAGTAAGCTGTTGCAGAGAGCGGAGGAGTATTTATTCTATGGCTAACCAATTCTTTTAATGATTCAAGAATTTCTCTATGAGGCACTTCTACAACTTTGATCTTTCTTGCTTCTCTGAGGATCTCTGGAATAGGATTGTTTTTTGGTAGTGTAGCGATTATCTCATAACCTATATTTAAGCCGGATTTCTCGAGATCGTTTATACCCTTAGCCAAAGAATACGCTAATACACCTGTCTTCGCCGGAACTACTATGTAATCTACATTAATCTTCTTCTCGTATAGCTCGAATACAATTGTTTTTAAACCTTCTATCGTTAGAGGATTAGCGTAGTTTAATACTAATGTGTTTTCAATATGTTTATCTCCGCATATCTCTATCTCTCCTATCTTCATTAAATAAACTAGATCATTTATTGGTATATTAGTGAGATCCTCATTTTCGATACAGAATCTAATATTTGCTAAATTAGATATATAGTAGGCTAGAGATTTTGAAAATACTTCTTCATATTCTACTACAACATCTCTTACTCTAAAACTGTTTATATAAGAAGCAATTAACGCTGATGCTCTATCTACGTAGCTACCTGTTGGGTTAATTTTCTCATTCTTAATATATACTCCTCCAACGCGTTTTATAGGAGTATATCCTTCTCCACGAGATATGATCTCTTTGAAATTCGGTAGAAGAGATCTATATCTCCATATACCTGGTTTATCTTTATCAATCTTAAACACAGGTTTTTCGTACTCTATTACGAGAAGACCTTTGCAAAATGGGCATCTAAAAATTATATTTGATGAATCTATTTCTCTGCCGCAGCGTACACATCTAAATTTATACTGTGTTGAATTCATATCAACTCGGCTTGTCACAAGGATAAGGTTCTATGAGCCTATTTCTTGATCATCTTTAGAAGGAAATTATATATTTTGGTATCACCTGTGATTTCTGGATGAAAGGTTATGGCTATGAGATTATTTTGTACTGCGGCTACCCCTACTCTGCCTGTAGTGGGATGATCTATGTAGCCTATAATTTTAGCGGGTTCCCACGCATCTATTATCCCTGGAGCTCTGATGAATGCCGCGTCTATTTCTCCTATATTCTCAATATATACTCGTGTTCTAAAAGAATTCTTTTGTCTACCGAAGATATTTCTGATAACACTTATATTCATTAAACCTAGTGTGAATTGATTTGTTTCACCTACTACTCTATCAACTACTTTTTTCGCTAACGTTATGGCGCCGGCGCAAACTCCCATGATAGGTACGCCTGAATCAGCTAATCTAATTATTGGTTCCGCTAAATTTCTAAAATTAATTAAGCTACCGATAGTTGTTGATTCTCCTCCAGGAATTATTAAAGCATCTATTTTGTATAAATCATCGACTTTCTTAACATATACGGACTCCACCCCTGCTTCTCTGAGAATTTCTAAGTGCTCTAGAAAATCTCCTTGAACAGCTAATACTCCTACTTTAACCATTTAATTACTCACCTCGTATCTGCATTAATTGCTCTGGTTTTAGTGTTCTAATATCTATTCCTAGCATGGCTTGTCTCTCAGAAACCATTTTCTGAGCCTCAACAACAGTCTCTGGATCATCATAAAATGCTGTTGCTAAGACTATGGCTCGCGCCCTCGACTCAGGATCGCTACTCTTAAATATTCCTGAACCAACAAAAACCCCGTCGGCTCCTAACCACATCATTAATGCAGCATCAGCTGGAGTAGCTATTCCACCTGCGGCAAAATTAACTACTGGTAACCTCCCTAATTTAGCTGTTAATAAAGCTAATTCATAAGGTACTTTGTTCTCTTTTGAATAAACCCATATAGCCTCGTAGTCACCGCTTATATAATATCCTCTTAGCATAGCGATATCTCGATTAACTAATTTCATGTGTTTAACAGCTTCAGCAACATTACCTGTTCCAGGTTCTCCCTTAGTTCTAATCATTGATGCTCCCTCATATATTCTTCTCAAGGCTTCAGGCAAATTTCTCGCGCCATTAACAAATGGTGTCTTGAATAACCACTTATTTATATGAGCTTTCTCATCAACAGGTGTCAAAACCTCGCTTTCATCAATTAGATCAACTCCTATCTCTTCTAATACTCTAGCCTCCTCCTCGTGTCCTATTCTACATTTTGCGGATACAGGGATTGTTATGGTATTCATAACACTCTCAATAATCTTCAGATCAGCTGTTCTAGCAACACCTCCGGAGGTTCTTACATCATATGGTAACTTATCTAAAACCATAACACCAACTGCACCAGCTCTCTCAGCGATCTCTGCTTGCTTCTCGTTTGTGACATCCATTATGACACCTCCTTTAAACATCGATATAAATCCGTATTTCACAAGAGGTGTCGCCTCCTGAATAGGCACTATCTCAGACCCGGAATCTCTAGCTTTATCTCTCAACTCTAATAGTGAGTATATGAGATCTCTTAATCTCTCAAGGTAAAAGTAAGCGTCTACTAATTTCATTAGGCCCCATCGATATATGGAGAGACTATATTTATTAAGCCTTATTGAACGTTCACTATATTTAAGCATCAAATAAGTCGAGAAAGAATCAAATTAAAGTTATAGTACCCTAATACTTCTATGCTGATATCAACGTGGGAGTTTTAGTAAATAGTTCTTCTAGATTTATAGAGTCTCTAGGTTTATTTGCTATCACGATCCCTTGATAAGGATACTTTGTTGAGATAAAATCTACATCTTCAAAGAAGATCCATGCGAAGGTAGCTGACGAAGCTATATCCCAGTAATAAAATTTGATCCTGACTCTATCTCCTTTCAATAGATCTATGACTAATTTATAGATATCTCCTGTTTTATAATTTCGTTCTGAGTGAATTGAGAGAACTAAGCGATTCTCTTCAGCTATTTGTGGCATGATTCTTTGATAACCCATTCTTATAAAAATATGCTCTACTCTATCAGCTTCCTCATATGCTAAAACACCATCGTTGGATAGCAGTCTTCTTACATTAATAAGTACCTTGATCCATTCCCAAGGATTAAAATGAGATGTTGAGAGCCCCCATATGAGGGCTATATCGTATTTCTTTGAGATATTTAATTTTTTTGTTAAATCAGCAACAATTACTTCAGGTTCGAAACCGAGTTCCTTAATAATGAATCTCTTACCTTTTTCTAGCGCGTTTAATCTGAGATCGAGTAAAGTAAGATTTACACTATATCCTCTTTCCTTAAGCAATTTAGATAAGGCTGCGCCACCAAAACCTACTCCACTGCATAAATCAATTATCTCAATTTCTTTTTTCATCTGAAGAATTTTCTGTATCCACGGGTGATTAACTAGAAACTTCATGTCTTCCACTACTTCTTGATATCTCTTATAACCACTTGGTGTATCAGGATCCTCTCTCCAGGGAAATAGATGATAGAATTTCTCTAGATCTAGTTCCTTACTCATTGCTCTACCCAATGTGTATATTAAATATAAAGATATATCCAGAAGATTTAATTACGCTGATCATTCTATCTAGAAAGAATTTTTATAAATTAAAATATTTCCTTGATATAAATAGATATTCTTAATCTGTGGGTAAGTATAGCATCACTAATTATCTGAGTTCTTTCGCCGCCTCCTTATATATTGGGTCTAGAAACTCATAGTCTTTTACTATACTTAGATCCTCTAGAGACTTCACTATATTGTGTAAAATACTTGTTGAGATTGTTCTCCCCTCTTTTTCTTCGATATATCTCTTAAGTCTCCCCCAGCTATTTGCTCCTTCTGCTAATCCTTTTAGAGCTATTGCGTATCTCTCTCCTCTCTCCTTAACTAAGTTTCTTAATTCCTCTAGCGCTAACTCCACAGCTAATCTCTTGATCTTGCTGAGATCTCTTGTTCCTCCAATATACTCATTCCCGAAAAATGTTAACCAACCAGGAACACCATTAAGTATATTCACTACGGTTTCGATCACATCCATTGATACATTCATATGATACATCTCTTGGAAATCTCTTTAATGATAGTGTGTAAAGATATCTTTCATTCCATATATAGGAGACAATAGATTATCGATCTCTAGATGTTTGAGGCTTTAAAGCTATGATTCTGTGTTTTATGGGCTGAGTCTTCTTGGGGGCATTATGCCTTTACTTATTGGTCTTGCTTGGAGTAGTGCTATGAATACTCTGAGTCACCCTACATATCTAACTAGATCTTCTCT
>JBMFLZ010000023.1:0-20672 GCA_049970935.1 Sulfolobales archaeon
GGATAAAATATTCTTAGTCTCTAAAGTAGACACCAAGATCTCAGAGAATTGTAGAAAGGCACTCTCTAATCTATCAATTTGATTAGCTAAGACATCTAATCTCTTATTTATCTCATTAAATCTTGTTTCGAGAGACTCGAATCTTTTATCTATTTGATTAAATCTTTTATCTACTTGATTAAATTTTTCATCGATCACCATGAATCTATTATCGATCTCAGAGAATTTTTTGCCTAGCCAATAAGCTAGTGCAGAAAATGAGCTAACTATGGTTATTAATGTCGCAATAGTTGACAATAGTGTCTCATTAATCATCTCATCACTCTAACTCTCATATATATATTGCTTACTTCAGTTTATTAACTTATAATTGGTCATATCATAATGATTCTACGGCAAAAATATTTATTGAGTAGTGATTAATAAGATTTTCAATGTGCTAATTTTATTAGCATTCCGAGGATTTTTTCTTTAATTAAGGTTTCGGAGTTTTTCTCAAGAAAACTCCACTTAGCTAATTTAGCCTCGTACTTATTCTCTATGAAGCTTCTCTCGATCGGTATATAACCTATGTAATCATTTGTGTATGCTGAGATCATTATATTCCTGTATTTTACTGATCTCGCTTGCTCCTTAATTGATAAACTAGTTTCGCTGAGAACTTCTCCTGGGATGCCGATTATTACGTTGTCTGCACCGATCCTTATCACCTGGATTATTGTTCTGATCTCTCTCACATCTCTCTTCAACAAGTCTAGTTCCTCGTCGAGGTACAAGAGATCAATCCACGATGAATCGAATAGCAGATTTCTTGTGTCCCCATATATACTCTTTAGAGACTCGTATTCTCTGAGTAGATTATCGAGATCTTTATTAGGTGCTCTGGTTCTCAACACTATCTCTTCCTCTAGTGATCGAAGATCCTCTGAGAGTATCTCCTCGCTGGAGTAGTATAAGGAGAGTATTTCCTCGCTTAGTACTGAGCCTAGGTAACTCATGTATCTAACTCCTTTCTGCAAAGGATCTATGTCTCCGCAGGCTCCTGTTAAGAAAATAACTTCAAATCCCTTCCTAGATAATTGCCGAGAGATCTCTCCTGGGTAATCCGATGAGATCCCGAGACCAACATTTGTCACTGGGTGACAAGCGTAGTTAGCTACAATAATCTTTTCTCTATCGCCTTCTACGCCTAATATACTTAGTTCATTATCTACCACTCCGTCTCTGAAAGCTCTATTGAAGCATAGATTAGACACTTTCTTATACCCTGATCTTATTGAAGATACCTTGTCTAATGAATAGATCAGGTCATCTGATGCTTCTTTAACAATCTCCAGTAATTTCCTAAACCATGTCTCATAGAGATCTTTTTGCTCTTTCGTGTAAGGGAACGTGTGTGTCCACATTGGGATAATTGTTTCGGGTGCTGAGTGAGTATGTGTTGTAGCGATCATTACATCAGATCTATTCACGCCAAGTCTCCCACTTATTATATCCCGGATCTTCTCAGCATCTTCACGGTACAGCCCTAGTAGATCTAGTTGTGTAATAACTACTGAATCACCAGATCTATTCACGAGATAAAGTATTCTTAGATAAAGAGGATCTATTACATGTGTAGACGATAGACCAAGCCGATGACCATAACCACCTAATCTAATACCCACTGGGGGAGTAATGTCTCTCCTAACATAAGCATAATCCAAAGAGTCTCACCAAAAAATCAATTCTCTCTATAACCAGCCAGCTTCTCCAGGAACTCAACTACCTCAGAGGCGTGGCTCTTAGGATCCACTTTACCCCATTTCTTGATCACTACACCCTTATCATCTATTAAGAAAGTGACTCTCCGAGCACGACCGTAGGGTCCTTTGACACAATACATCTCAATAATCTTGCCCTCAGGATCAGCTAGTAGAGTGAAGGGAAGATTATATTTCTCAGAGAATCTTTTGATATCCTCAACACTATCTTTAGAGACACCGACAACCACAGCATTAAGAGAGGTTATCTTCTCATAAACATCTCTGAAGCCAACGGCCTCAATAGTGCATCCACTAGTCATAGCCTTAGGGTAGAAGTATAGAACCACGTACTTACCTCTCAGACTCGATAATCTAAAAACTCTATTGCTCTGATCCCTTAACTCGAAATCAGGAGCCTCAACACCCTCCTCAACACAACCCAAAGACACACACCAGATAAAATCCACACAAAAACTAATATATTAGAGCCCGCATTACCAATAAGAATTTTTAATCAATTCACCTCGTGGATCCTATAAAATAGCATCTAATAAACTTGACATAAGTCTCAGGAATCACTGTGACTGAAATGGGTATTAGGGTCATAATCTCAGGCTTATTTAATATTCCTGGGAGTCTAATACGGAGTCTGGGTATAGGGTTAGGATATCCAAGAAATACACTATTTATATCCCGCGAGAAATTTCGAGGAGACTCAATTTAAGAGAAGGAGACTACGTGAGACTCAGAGTTGAGAGAAATAAGCTGATAATTGAGCCTATTGTGAACCCATTTGATTTGGCTTTGAGTAATAAGAAATATGCTAAGATCACGTTCGAGGAATTCGAGAAGACATCTGAGGAGATCCAAAATGAACTCTTCAAGTAAAGCAGGGATTCTTATTGACACCTCATATCTCCTACCTATCCTAGGTGTTGAGGTAGTAGGGGTCACAAAAGTACTTGAGATCCTTAAAAGAATCTTATTGAGCGGAGAGATCGATATTTACTATTCTCCTTTTAGTCTCTTCGAGGCTCTGGGTGAGATTAGTAGATTAAACTATGATCCTGAGATTGTAGAGCAAGGGTTAATAGCAATACTAGAGGAATTTAAAGTCTCTCTACAAAATACACAAGCCTACATGAAAGCTTTAGAATTAAAGAAGAAAGGATTTAGAGACTTAATAGATCTACTCTTATACACATCAGCCCTCGCGAATAAATTGAGATTTCTCACAAGAGACAGAGAACTAATAGAGTTTCTCGAAAAACACGAAGAAGATACTACAAGTATTCTTCCAGAAGACGTATTTGTGGAAGAGTTTAAGTAGTATCTATACTACTTTTCTTATTATAAAGATCTTGTTACACCGACACTTATTCCTCCGAGACTAAGTATCCAGCATATATATCCTGACCCAATAGATCCCATCTGTTACCATGATATGCTTCTCACTTCTAAAGTTCCTAGCTTTCTTATTCTAATCCTCTCAATATCTCTCACAGGATCTCTGCGGAAGAGCTCCATGTAAGGAGGATAAGCAAATGATCAGTTTTAATAGCTCTATAAGTATATCTTATAGAGATCAAGGAATGATCATGACCAGAATCTCAGCACCAAGCTGCTTACCTCGAGATCAAAATATTACGAGCCAAAAATAAAAATTTAAACACAGGGTTTTACATGTGTAAAAAGATCTTTTTAAGTTTTTGGGCCTCGTACATTTAAGCTTGCTAATCTTTAGTGGCAAAGATCGTTTAGATCAAGTATTTTTAGAATTGTGTAAGTCTTTGATCAGGCTCATTGAATTATCTGATGTCTACAAATAACGGAGTAAATGTTTCAAGGGGTCTTGTAGGATCCAAATATACTGCTCGAAGTTTAGCGATATATGCGCTAGTTGCATAGATCCCCCCATTATAGAGTTCTAGGGTTTCTTGAGTGCCTTGGGTTCTGACTATTTCCACAGCTATAGGCATGTAATCAATTGCGAGAGTTAATAAAGCATCATAATACCATGGGACACCAAGTCTAGCGAGAATTATAGCCATTAATATCTCTACTGGATTGATCCTTAGTTCATAAGGATCTCTTTGAATAGTCACCGTCGATCCTCCAGGAACATATTGCACTGAAAAACTTAACTTAGATCTGAAGTATGTTATATTGATAGGAGCCTCATTAATTGTGTACTGCCACTTATAAACACCATTAATTACATATGAAACCAGCATCAGCAACGCTGAGAATCCATTGGATTCACATGTTAAAGCTATGTCCCCCGAACCTGTACAGAGTCTTTCATAGCAACATGTGTATCCATAAGCTGTATATAACTTGAAAGAACCATACCAATAGATCATCCCTACTGGGTACATGGAGCTAACACTCACGATACCTTCTACTGAGGTTTGAGTTAGTTCTCCACTAGCATCGCCCCATATTGTTTTATTATACCTTCTATCTAGTATTGTCATTCTAAATATCCATTTATTGACGTTTGATACCGTATAAACTAAATCAAAATATTGTGTTGGTGAACTCGGGTCTAGATACATTATTGCTAGAGGCACCTTATCTCTTAGATTACTTGGGATAGAGGGATCAC
Source organism: Sulfolobales archaeon (assembly GCA_049970935.1). Taxonomy (GTDB): domain Archaea; phylum Thermoproteota; class Thermoprotei_A; order Sulfolobales; family AG1; genus WYEN01. The sequence goes on from JBMFLZ010000023.1 coordinate 4,354, forward strand.
TTGAATCGAATATTTTCTCGCCCAAAGCTAGTCTTGTGAAATAAGTAAATCCTCTATCTGATATACAACAATTACAATAACGATCACTTACACAAGGGCCTGGAAGTCCTTGTAAAGAAATATCACAGGAGCTTAATTGAGACTCAGAACTATTTTGATTCTTGGTCTTAAATCTCTCAATTAGCGGGAATTTTTTCGGTGACAATACATGTTTCACAACTCTAGGAACAGGATCTATGAAAAACTCCGGGTCATAAACTATTGATGCTCCGAAGAACAATATAGAGGTCTTGTTCTCTGAGTCATACGTTGAGAATTGAAGTATTAGTGAAGGTCTCCATGTCTTGCCATGGGTCTTGTAGAACTCAAGCCATGTTCTCACCACATCCCTCATCTCCTTAAATGATAATTTAATAAATGGTGTTCCTGAACCACTTATTCTTGTTTTCACCACCTCAACTATGCCCTCGGGAACAACTGCCCATATCTCAACGTAGTAATCAAACTGGTTCACAGATTTATTCAGAGCCTCAGAGGGGCTTGGGAGCTCAATTATGAGAGAATTCTCTCTTGCTAGAAGAGATGATAAAGTAACTATTAATAAAGGATCTGTGCTGAGCAGTAATACAAAGGTAGTTAGAATAATTCCTGTAGCAATTAAAATTACACGAGTCACAATTCTTCTTAATCTCATCATGCAATAATTTAGGGAGAAATCTCTTATGTAAAAATATATACAGATCTATCACGATATAATATATTCGCTATGTTAAGATGCGATTTCAATATTCTTAATTTGATCTTGATAGATTTATTGTTTTGATTATCCGTATTTAATAAGGATCTTTAGAGAATCACCTTCTTTTAACGAGATATTTCTTGATAAATTAATGTATACATATCTTCTCTCTTTATCGTAGAAGTATTCGAAGGTTTCAGCTTGATCATTATACAATACTGTGATACTCATTGGCTCCTGCTCGGATCTTATGATTATTTTGTTGAATGATACTGCTGAGGCTCCTAATACGCCTTGTATTGTTGCTTCAAGTTTTTCTCTGCTTGACTCATATGTTAGGTGGGCTAGTGAAGATGGTAGTAGCACTGCTCCTCTGAATTTCTCTCTTGGGTGCTTCGGGTCTATATGTAGTGTTTTTGTTAATCCATTTATTACGATGCCTGCTAAGTGGTTTAGTATTTGTAGTGAGACTAGTGCTCTCATGTAGTGTCCGTCGCACTCCATGTGGTTCCAATACATCCCCCAGCTCATGTATCTCTCGTGGACGTTTCTTAGCACGCTCAATCCCTCACGGGTCATACCTTCCCAAATCATTGTTAGAGCTACAGGTATCTCGATCCCTGTCCACGGGGTATCTGGTTGACCACCCACTAGGTAGGGTATTCCTGTCTCGTTCTCATACAGCAGATCTCCCTCGAGCCCTGGTCTTCTACCACTTGGGTAAGTTGCGTTCAGTAAGCCTTCGAATTCTCTGTAATTCATCATATATATCTTCTTCAGGGTCTCTACCACATATCTCTTATCTATTGAGTATTCGAGACCCATTAACTGCTTTAGGTACCACTGACCCGAGAACACCGCTGACATAATAGCCTTGTCCCTGTAACCTGTCAATGGATCAAACCAATTGTCGAAGTACTCACCATTCCACAGATACTTAATATAGTTCTCTCTAGCTGTCTCATACAACTCATTTATCTTAGGTACCTTATCGCTTAATCCAAGGATCTCTAGAGTATCTCTATAAGCCTTAAGAGAACTTACCCAAAGATCAGCTGTGAAAGATGCTATCCCATGGAAACTTAGATTATCAAATGTGTTCACAGCCACTGGATAAAACATTGGTCCACTAAGCAATAATCTGATCACCTCATCACTCAATCCCCTACCATAGAGTTTCTTGGCCACCTGCGAGAATCCTTCGTACCCCGAGGGCGGTGTGTGATAGATGAGTCTTAGCTTAGCATCATCATGTTGTCTTAGTGTGGATTCGATCACGAGATCTATTTTATCCATTAGTTTCCTAAAGAATTCTTTATCACCTGTCATGTGTGTTGCTAGGATCACTTGTAGAATATATTCTGGCATAAGATCATTTCTATCATAAGTATCAACATGATACGGAGATGCAGTGTAGCAATGCATTACTCTACCACTAGGATCCTTGCCAGTCTCAGAAACAATTCTCTTGAGAGTATCTCTGAACTTAGTCTCCACGTGCTGTATAGACGGATCCTTTCTCAGAGCCTCTCTGTAGAGAAACATATTCTCTGGGTAAGAGAGTGCGAAAACCTCGTAGTGAGGTGATTTATCAGGTGAGAGAATATGATTAGTCCAGTCGATAACTATTCTCTTACCAAGCTCAGGATACATCAGTAATATAGTTGGTAGAGCATAGTACATCACATCAACCGTGTTTAAACCAGCACAAGTCCCTGGACCACCCTCCCATATCGCGAAGAACCCATCTTTCGTTAACCATGTTGATTTAGTTAATGTCGGTAGCTGAGACAGGGCTAAGTCTACGAGGAATTTCTCGTAGCTCGCGTCATAGATCTTCTCAAGAACCTTATCTACTCTAGAGATTATATCGCCTACTTTATTAATTGTTTTATTGAGCAGATCCCTTAAATCACTGTATTTATTCTCGTAGTAGTGACCTAATCTATTCCCGTATCTATCAATATGATTCGGGAAATACCACGCGAGAACATATATGATTTCCTTCTCCTCACCTGGTTCTAATATAATCGTTTTTGACACAGCTCCGAAGAGACCTAAGTTATCTCCATAGACTATTTTATCAGTCTCACTCGTTAATCTACCTTCTCTTCTGAATTCAACTAATAATCTTCTCAAAGGATCTGTGTATTTGAATCTGTCTCCTAACTCAAGTACAAAACTTGATGCCTCAAAATCTTTGCCTACGCCAATGAGTGCTAGTGAACCATTGAACATACCGTGTCTATCGCTGAGACCATCACCACTCATTTCCACGCCAACGAATTCTTCTCCAGAGACTCTCTTGTTGCTTGCTCTAACGCCTCTAATTGATGTGAAGGGATTTCTTAAGATCCCTAGTAAAGAGAGCTCTAATCTATACTTACATTGGCTCTTAAATCTGAATCTGAGGATTATAATAGGTGTTGAGGAAGTCTCCAAATCCCCTGGGATAATTGGTGAGTAGATATCAAGTGATACACTAAGCATATTCTTCTCGAGAAAAACATCTCTATACTCGAGACTCACCTTAGGCGGTGTTGCTGAGAACTCTATGTACTCCACATTTCTTACCCAAGGTGTCTGGTAGGGGTTTAAGGCGTCGTTAACTGATGAGTAAGGATCATAGTTTCTTCTACTGAACCAAGGCTCTGTTCTGAGAATAAGTAGAATTGGATCCTTATCGACTCTCTTTACCCTCAGTATAAATACGAAATCATCTCTACCAAGGATTCTCTCAGGCTCGCCGTAGTCGGACCAGGGTTTATTGTTAAAGATCGTCCATCCATCAAACACTCCCAAAGGATCAATACTGATAGATCCCGTACCAACACCACCGATCGGGACAGATGAGAATATCTTCGTTGAGGAAGAGATCTTCAATAAACACACCTCATAATAGTTGACTCAAGAATATTTAATAATGAAATTACACAGTCTGTATAAGTCGTATTTAAGATTTTGCTAATGGGGTTTTTAATGGGATCAGATGAAGACATCCTGACTCAATTAGGAACTCTATCGAGTCTTTTGTTGAGATGATCCGATAATACTCTCTCATGTGAATAATAACCCTGAAACCCGTGTCCGAGCAAAATATTATTTCTCTCAAGTTATTTCTCTTAGCACTTTCATTAAGATCATAGAATCCACTCGTGTAATACTCTGATGTCGCCTGATCAGTGAATACCCCGACTACGTGAAATGAGGAGTTAATAGTCTCGATAAGTATATTTACTCTGCCCCCCGTAACCGAGTTATTAAAGATAATTTCTATCGAGGAGTTATCAGGCACCGCAACTAGTTCTCCTCTATCGTCTCCAGAAATAAAAAGGATCTTACTAGAGTTATAGATGAGATTTACGAAAACAGATCCTGCTACTAGCGTGAGAATAATTGATAGAGATGCAATTCTCTTGATTATTTCACTCAACTTTCCTCACTATTTGTCCATCTCATTTATTCTGACAAGAATTATTTAATGGAAAATACTCGGCAACAGATCGTTCCTATAGAGAGGAACCTCGGTTTCAGGAGAGTCCTTATTAAATACATCACTTTAGTTATCTCATGGAGATGGTGAAATAAATGAAACAAATTATAAACACAATATATAAAAAATATGTAACTATAGTGTCTCTAGTGATACTCGCTATAGTAGCGGTATCAGTAGTGTCACCTGGAGCACTATCTGTTGCTTTAGCTCAGCAAAATACCGCAACCACACCCATGTCCTCTATGCCTTGCAACAATACATTTGTCAAGGCTCAAGTCCTGTACAATATTCTTAATATGAGTCTGTCACTTAATCTCTCTAAAGAAACGGTCTCTGAAATCAAGGATCTATTAGCAGTAAATATCTCGAGGCTTTCTTGCAGCGAATTAGAGAATTGGGTGAAGAATGCGTCAAAGACACTCTCAAGTATTGAGAATATGGTTAGAGAAGGTAGAGCCTACGCAATTGGATTAGCTGAGCAGAGATATCTTAATGGTCTGAAGAATGCTCTTGAGAATAGATTAAGAGAAATCGGTAAAGAATACAATATATCTGTAGAAGAATTAGTAGCGAGTATAACCTCAGCGAAGGATATCAACGAGATCATGCGTGAATTAAAGAAAACAGAGATGGTTGTAGAGAGTGTTAGAGCGAAGAAATTTGTTGATGTAATTATTAAAGTAGGTGTCGAAGACGCCTACAAGAGTGCTAAGGATCTCGAGAAATCTCTCAAGGATCTCGAGATAACATCTAGACTCATTAATGAGACTATTGAGAAATTAAGTAAGTACAATATATCACCCAACTTAGTGGCTTTATTAAAAGAAGCTCAAGCCAAGATATCAGAGGCGAAGATGTTTCTTGAGAATATATCAAAAGTGGTTAAGATAGAGGGAGAGAATAAATTAAGAGAGGTATTTAACAAGACATCTCAGAAATACTATGAGGAGGTATTAGAAGAATTAGAGGAAATACGTCAAGAGCTACTTGAGTTGAAACAACAAATCGCTTCTCTGAATGAGACTAATATCACAGCTCTAATAGATGAGTTGCTGAGCAAAATAGATGCAATGTATAATCAGATCAAGAATGCCTCAGTAGATGATATATCTAGGTGGATACCTGATCTATTAGAGATAAAGGCTAAGATAAAATACTTAAAGGAGATCCTAGAGGAAGCCCTGGAGAAAAGCGTTATAATCAAGAGAATGCCTCCTGCATCATATCAGCTACTCCTGAACAAGACGAAAGAGCTTCTCTCAGAAGTAGTTAATATGACGAAATATATTAACTCAACATATAGTCAACTATGTCTAAATGTTACAACAAATGATTCAGTTATGTATCATCATTGTATGATGCTTAGAGAAGTAGTCCCTGGCTTACTTAATCTCGCTAATAACTCAATTGAGAGTGCTAAGAAGCTTATTAGTGAGAGTGAGGAGTTGTATAATGCTAACAAGACTTTTGAGGCATTAATAAAATTATCGCAAGCAAGAGCTATCCTAGAGTTAACTAAGGCTAAGCTGGAGCCTGTTTACGAGATCCTTAAGAAAGTCTCAGAGGAGAAGGAGAAAGAGAAGACTAAGACTACGACACCTAAGATAAAAGTTTCTATCGAGGGAGAATTAAGGATCCTTAAAAACACAACAAAACTTGTGCTCAAGATCAAGAATGAAGGATCCACAACAGCCACAATAAATAAAGTAATTATTGCGATAACACCTGCAGTAGCTATTGAATTAAACATGTCAATTAACCCAGGTGAGGAAAAAATAATTGAGAAAGATCTGTTGCTAACACCCACGCAAATAAATCTGATCAAGAGTAGAAGCAGTGTTCCAGCAATAGTAATAGTAAATAATGAGGTATCAATAACAATCTACCTAGAAGTAGTGAAATAATTGTGATCCACAATGATGAAAGCAACACTCCTTAGATACTTACTAGGTCTCATACTAGTGCTAACTCTATCATCCTTAGTCGTGGCCTCCGGAGAAACATCTAAGGCAAGTATATTCATAGATGGGAACGGGGTCGCAACACTCACAATGACTATTTCTCTAAGCAGTGGATTAAACATAATTAATCTACCCGCTAAACCAATTCAGGCAACCATAGTAACGAAGCCAGATGTATCATGGTTCTACAATAGTGCTAATGATACTCTACTTATAGTAAGCACCTCCTCCATGACCATAGAGATCAGCTATATAGTAAATACATCACTAAGCAACGGTGTATTAACACTAACAATAAATACTAAGCAACCAATAGATCTCATATTAAGTCCAAATATCCTACTACTCTCAGTGCCAGAGAATATAATAAGCTACAAGATACAAAGCGACGGTATACAGATACTCACTGTAAACGGCTCAGCCACAGTAAGCTACATAATCTCACAACCTCAACAAACAACAACACAACCAGTACCCACAACAACTATACCTACGGAAACACCCATTAAAATACCAACGCAGACAACACTGATAACATCTGCAACCACATCTTATTCCCCAGCAGCATCAGCACCCACAGCTACTCCAGCACCAGCAGGCTTAGAATTAAGAAACCTTCTACTAATGGTAGCAGTAGCAGTAATAATAATTGCTGTAGTAGCTGTGCTCATAAAGAGACGTTAAGCGCATTAATAGAGAACTAAATAATTAAAATGATTTTTTCATATTTTTGGTTTCTTTAGGAGAACTATCTTATTTTGTTGACCGATTTTCTCCACTCTCACGAAACCTTCTCTCTCTAATCTACGAATATGTCTCCAAAGAGTGGTTTTGGGAAGAATAAGATCTCTCTGAATCTCGCTCTGCATAGCTGATCCACCTCTTTGCTCAAGATATCTTAGGATACTTATATCCACATTATCTAGTCTCTCGATAATCTCAGCAGATACTTTTCTTCTATATCTACGAAGTATGGAGTAGGTAATGACAGTTGCTACGGCGATAACTGGTGGTATAATGAGTATGACAGGGATCAATTGATTCGAGACTATTTGCTCGGCGCCTACCGCAGTGGTTTGATTAGTAGATATCTTGATCATGTACACAAGTTTTATTGGTGCCTCCAACACTGTCTCTAATGTGCCATTTGGATATATATTCGATGAAACAATTTTAGATGGGTCTATTAATAAAATAATCTCTGGACTAACCACTATCTTCACGGGATCTCTTCCACTAATTTCTAACTCAAATGTGTTGTTGCGATAAATTGATGAAGCCACGTATCTAATAACAGCCTTCCCACTCAGTGGTGAAGCAATATATAGAGTGCCATTGCTGTAAATAACAGGGACCTCCGAGTCGTTTACATAGGCTTCTATAGTAGCTACTAAGGGCTTAATTGGTAGATTTATTGCGTTGAGACCTCGAGATAGATTTGTTGAGATAGATACATAAGCTAATCCACTTCTCTCTATATATACAGTGATGCTTGCACTGGTCTCTATCTCTGATCTTAGAGCGATTAATTGAATCATTAATATGAGTATGAGAATAGCGATTATTAATTTTAGGCGTCTTCTCATTACATTGTACTCCAAAATAATCTCTGACGAGAGAGATAAAAAGATAATTACTAGCTGTATCTAATATTCACAGGGTTGCTTAATGAATGTGTCTGCTATAATAGATCTTCTCAGAAGCAAGAACTTGATCTATGAGGTAAACAGGATGTTATCATGTAGATATGAGGCGTCTAGAGAAATTGCTAAAGCTGATAAAGAGAGAAAAACAATTTTATTTAAGGTTGATTGTAGCCCTGATCTCATTAATGTATCTAATATTATTTCCTCGAGAGAGGTATTGAAAGAGTTCTTGGGAGTTAAGGAGGATGTGGATCTTTATAGAAGAATAAGTGATGCAATGAATAATCCTATGAAGATTTCTTCGGAGGAGAGTTTCAGCGACCACTACGTATCTATTGAGAGAGACTTGACAAAGCTACCAGCTCTGCACTTCTACGAGAGAGATGGTGGAAGATACACTACATCATCTATTATTATCGCCAAGGATCCTTATGAGGAGAAGTATAATGCCTCTATACACAGAGTGCTTGTCCTAGACAAAGATAGATGTGTTGCTAGAATAGTCCCGAGGCATCTCTATAGAATAGTCACTGAGAATAGAAGAAGATCTCGTGAGACACCAATAGCGATATGCTACACACCGAATCCATTAATTGAGTTAGGAGCATCTCTACAGCCTGAGTACGGTGTTTTTGAGCTTGAGGTAGCTAATAAATTAATGAATGGTTCTCTAAGGATCTGTAGAACACCGACCCATAATCTGCCGGTGCCCTGCGAATGCTCACATATCATTGAGGCTAGGGTATCTCTCGAGGATCATGAGGAGGGTCCTTTCACAGATATATTGATGACGTATGACATCATTAGAAAAGAGCCTCTTATTAAAGTCGATGCTATCTATATGAATAAGCTGAGATACCCATTCCACATAATACTGCCTGGGGGTCAGGAACACAAGATCTTGATGAGCATCGGTAAAGAAGCCGATATATTCTTCGCAGTGTCAAAGGTCGTTAGAAGAGTGCGTAAAGTAAGATTAACAAGCGGAAGCGGCAATTGGCTACACATCGTAATCTCCGTAGAGAAGAATCATGATGGTGACCCTAAGAACGCTATAATGGCGGCATTCACGGCTCATCCCTCAGCTAAAATGGTTATTGTAGTAGATGAAGATATAGATCCAGATGATCTGGAACAAGTTGACTGGGCAATAGCGACACGTTTCCAAGCCTCAAGAGGGTTAGTAGTTATTCCCCACGCGAGGCTCAGTAGCTTAGATCCCTCATCAAGAGACGGGTTAGGAGACAAGATAGGTATTGATGCCACAGCTCCTTTAGCGGAGAAGAAGAAATTCGAGAGAGCTAAGATCCCTGAGGATTATAGATAGACAATATTCATAGCTGAATACAACTGATATCTTGTAGAGATAATAAGCATTAGAGTTCTGAAAGGATCGAAGACATGAATAAAAATAAGAACAACAGCTGAAATAAGCTTACAAGAAGAATTATCGAAGAATCTATAACTCGATACGAAATAAAAGAGATCATTAAAAAATCTGGGAGTATTTAAGAGATGTACCAGAACCTCCGCCAGGCACTATTATGCGACTGATCAGAGTTGATAAAGAGAGTCATTAACTCCTCTGTCTCAGCTTACTCTTTTAATGACCTCTTCAGTTAAATTATAAGTCATAGATCTTAGTATAGCTTATGAAAATAGTCATGTCGCAAATATTTACTTAGATATTAATTTGAACCTAAAACTTATTTAAAGAGACTTTATCTCGTTATCAAAATTATGCTTCTTGAGAGAAAAATTCGAGTAATAGGATCACTACATGGGAGCATTTATTCATAAAGTAAGGATTAATAACTACAAAACCAAAAAATTATAATTATTCTAAAATTATAGGCAATATTAGATATACATCAAGATAGCTGTTTATCTATCATTAATTCTCGATTATACAAATTTATATTCTTACCATTATTATCATTATACGAGGATGAATTTTTATGTTGAGTAGAGGTGTGGGTAAAGTTACGTATATAGTTTTAATGATTATACTATTTATAATAGGGATCTTTGCTGGCTACGGTATCGGTTTAGGTGCTGCCCCTACGAAGATCACCACAGCCACTATAACTATAACAACTCCTGCACCAGGTCCTGGAGCTGTTGTTTCAACAGTAACAGTTCCTGCTCCCACAACTATCCCATACACAATTACTATACCAACTCCTGGTGCGGCTCTGCCTAAGGAGATACCTATTGGCGTATTAGATGCATTGAGTGGCGCATTTGCGTCTTATGGTATTAGAGGACAGTACGCAGCTAAGTTAGCCGAGAGAGATATTAATGATTTTGTTAGTAAACTTGGTTTAGGAGTGAGATTTGTATTCTACTACGAGGATTACGCCACAGATCCCAGCGTTGCTCTACAGAAAGCACAGACACTTGCTGCGAAAGGTGTTAAAGTGATTATTGGTGGATTAATTAGTGGAGCCACGAAGCAGATTACTCCGTATGCCACAGCGAATAAAATAGTTGTTATTACAGGAACATCAACTGCTCCTCGAGAAGTTGTTGCTCCACCGGGGGGTTATGTCTTTAGGACACTGCCAACGGTTGAGTATGAGGGTGTGGGTACCGCGGCTTTAATGAAGCAACTCGGATATACCAGCGCGATATTGATCACGGCTGATGAGACCTATACTCAGTCTTTTAGAAAAGCTTTCTTAGACTCCGCTAAAGCTGCCGGAATAAAAATTGTTCTAGATCTAGTCTTCCCAACAGATCAAAAAGACTTCAGCCCATTACTCGACCAGATGGAGAGAGAAGTTAGCGCTAGACTAGGTAAGGAGAAAATAGCTATTGTAGCTAGCACATGGGAGGATCATGCCGCAATAATACTTCAGCAAGCTCAGGCTAGGAGAAGTGTGGTTCTACAAGTACCTTGGTTCGCCGCAGACACTATTCCACTGAGCACATTAATACTTCAACAAGCACTTGAGCCAGCGGCTAAAGCCAAGTTAATAGGAGCACTATTTACACCCGCTGCATCAAAAGTGTATGACAGTATTAGAGAGAGAATGTTAAAGGATCTTGGTCAAGAACCAGATATATATGCCTTGGCTGAGTATGATGCTGCGTGGATTGCCGCGTTAGCAATACTTTTAGCAGGGAAATACGATGGTGATGCAATTAAAAACGCTGTTCCATTAGCAGCAAAGATTTATTGGGGAGCTACTGGAAATATTGAGTTTAACGAGAAAGGAGATAGAGCATACGCAGACCTAATATTCTATGCGGTAATAGGGAAGGACTGGGCTAAAGTAGCAATATATAGAGTACTTACAGGAACAATTGAGTGGTTAATACCAAGAGAACAACTAGGCGTCTAATAAAAATCTTTTTTATTTTTCTTAATAATTAATTAGAGTTGTTTTACCATGAGTAATTCTATACTTAGGACACGAGGAGTTGTTAAGAGATTTGGTGGATTAATCGCGGTTAATAATGTCTCCATAGATGTGTCTAAGGGATCTATAACACTTCTCATAGGACCTAATGGTTGTGGAAAAACGACTTTAGTGAATGTTATCACAGGGATCTATAAACCCGAGAGTGGTAGAGTATACTTCAAAGATAAAGATATCACAGGATTATCACCTGATGAGATATATAGAAGAGGATTAGTCAGAACATTTCAGATACCAATGCCTTTTCAGAAACTAAGTGTATTAGATAATCTGCTAGTTTCTGCTAGGAGAAATAGTGGAGAAAGCTTCATTGGGCACTTTATAAGGAGTAGATGGATCTCTGAAGAAGATAGATTAGTCGAGAAAGCATTTAGGATCCTTAAAATGATTGGTTTAGATAAATACTGGGATAGAGAAGCCTCAACACTAGACGCAGGCGGATTGAAACTTCTCGAGATCGGTAGAGCACTTATGTCAGACGCTGAAATGATTATACTTGATGAACCAATTGCTGGCGTTAACCCCAAGATGGCTCATAAAGTATTTTCGTATATAGTTGATCTAAGGAATAAGTTAGGTGTCACATTTCTCATTATTGAGCATAGACTAGATATTGCTCTGAGATATGTTGATTACGTGTATGTTATGAATAGAGGAGAAATAATCTCTCAAGGAAATCCCGAGGTTATAGTCTCTGATGAGAGAGTAAGAGCTGTTTATATGGGTGGTGTCTAGTGCTGACTATAAATAAATTGAATTCTGGCTATGGTAAACTACATGTATTATATGACTTATCTCTAGAGGTAAAAAACAGAGAAATAGTAGCTGTCTTAGGCCCAAACGGGGCTGGGAAAACGACTTTACTTAACAGCATATTTGGTTTAGCAGATATTTACTCAGGCGAAATATTATTTGAGAAAGAGAATCTAGTTGGGAAACCTCCACATATTATCTCGAGGAGAGGGATCGCATATGTTTTTCAGTTAATGAATATATTCCCTAATCTAACAGTTGAAGAGAACCTGAGATTAGCAGCTAAATTCACTAAGGGATCTAAGGAAGAGATCTTGTCTAGACTAGAGAGAATATACGATTTATTCCCTATACTAAGAGAGAGAAAAAGACAGTTAGCAGGTACATTAAGTGGTGGCGAGAGACAAATGTTAGCTATCTCACTAGGTTTAGTGAGAGACGCTAAGCTTCTGCTATTAGATGAGCCTTTAGCTGGTTTAGCTGTTAAATATGTCGATTTTTTGATAAAGAAGTTCGATGAATTAAGAAGAGATTTAGGCATATCCATATTACTAGTTGAGCAAAATGTTAGAAAAGCTCTTGAGATAGCCGATAGAGTATATGTCTTAGTTAGTGGTAGAATAATTTTCGAGGGATCCTCGAAGGATCTTTTGAGAGAAGAGGAGATTATGAGAATGTATCTGGGGGTGGGGAAGGAGTGATTGAGACAGCTCTCAGCGGATTAGTTTATTCATCTCTACTATCTCTAATGGCTCTAGGTATAACACTTCTGTATAGAACAACAAAAGTACCAAATTTTGCACATGCATCTTTCGTGACATTAGGTGTTTACTCGAGTTATACTCTATATCTACTTAAACTAAATCCCTACTACGGAATAATACTAGGCTTTGTAATATCTGGTTTAGCAGCGCTCTTACTATTCTATGCTATTCTAGAACCCCTTAGAAGAAGAAAAGCATCTGTATTCATGCTTATGATGGCTACATTAACTTATGATATAACACTATTTGGCGTAATAAATATCTACGCTGACTATTTACAGACAACCTTTAAGGTGCCTGCTAGAAATGTTTTCTTAGCCGCCGCCGACATAGACATCATGGGTTTAAGAGGAATACTCATTATAGCTCCTATAGTATTCGTAGTGTCTCTAGCATCAATGTATATATTGCTATACAAAACGTATATTGGCGTGGCTACTCGCGCTATTATGGAGAATCCTATGCTAGCCTCTAGTATGGGTGTGAATGTTAGTCTTATGCTGGCTCTATCATGGTTCTTAGCTGGTGGATTAGCTGGTGTCGCAGGATCACTTTACCCAATGTACTCAGCCGGTAGCCCATCTATTGGGATGATGCTAATAGCCATAATGTTTTGTGCTAGTATACTCGGGGGTTTAGAGCATGTGTGGGGTGCTCCTATAGGAGGTTTTATTCTGGGATATGTACAGACTGTGCTAATATCTTTTCTAGTGTCTTACCTGGGCCTCTACTGGATCACTGCTTACCAGAATATGATAGTCTACTTAGTTCTAGCAATAACTCTCTTAACGATACCTAGAGGAGTTGTTAGTCTTATCCTTAGGAGGTGAGGTTTAGATGGATAATGTGTTAGGGGTTTTCTCAATATTCATTGCTGACTCAATAACTTTCTTCTCGATTTATTTAATGCTTAATCTAAGTCTGAATATTGAGAGAGGATTAGCTGGAATACCTAATTTCGGACTTCTCCTGAGCTATGCTGCGGGAGCTTACATAACTGGTAGCTTGGGTGGAAGAATCGCTATGTTTTTAACAGGCACGCATCTAAATATTGATCCTATTGAGAATTCAGCAGATGTGATATCCGCGGTCAATCCCTTGCTAGAACATAGTGCGGGATTATCAATAGTCTATATGTTAATGATGTTACTAATAAGTGCTGGGTTCGGGGCATTCATAGGATTAATTCAATTAGGTCCTGTGATAAGATTAAGAGAAGATTATTTAGCAATAACACTGCTAGCACTCGCGGAGATCCTTAATGAGATAGGTAGAGTATATAAACCAATGCTTAACGGTCCCATGGGTGTATCTGTCCCAGATCCTTTCTCGTGGGCTGGTAGAGAACTTAGATTCTATGTAGCTTCTTCAGAGATATTTCTCATAGCACTACTAATATTCATGTACACAGAATACTTATCTAGATCTCCACTAGGTAGAGTATTCAGAGCTATAAGAGAGAATGAGATCGCTGCTGTGTCGCTGGGTAAGAGTATTGTTAGATACAGAGCTATTGCCATGATCCTTGGATCAGCAATAGCTGGTTTAGCAGGGTCATTATTCACGCTCTACCAAGGATCTATTACACCAACACTAACAAGATTTCAATGGACATTTCTACCCTGGCTAATGCTCTTCTTAGGTGGAATAGGTAATAACATAGGTGTATTGATAGGGACACTCATATACGTGTTCATTAATAGAATAATTATCATGAATAAACATTATCTCGCAGCAATTCTCCCATTTGATATTGTTTGGTTCGACTACATATCACTAGGTATAGTAATGGCTTTAATCTTGATTTATAGACCTCAGGGAATACTCCCAGAAAAACCTTATATACCTAGTAGAGTTAGGAGAATAATACAGGAACTCGCAAAAGAATCATAGAGATCTATGGTATCAAATGAATTTTTATCTGATCTCTCTCAAAACTCTTCTCCATAGCCTCAACACCTCTGCTTAATGAATAAACTCCTGTGACTAATGGATCTGTCTTAACCAAACCCATTCTAAGTAGATCTATTGCTTTATCAAATGGTCCGCAACGACTACCAATGATCCTGAGTTCTTTCACAATCGCATAAGTATAATTAAAAGTCGTCGGTGCCCCATGTGTTGATTTAGCCGCAACAACTCCGCGAGGTCTAGTTATCTGTGTAGCTAACTCAAGTCCTGAGGGATCTCCTGTTGCTTCAACAACATAATCAAATCCTTGCCCCTCTGGGGTTTTTCTCTTCACGTAATCCTGCAGATCCTCTAGAAAAACTACTTCATCAGCTCCCAGGTCCTGTGCTAACTTAGCCTTAGGACTATCTCTCCTAGCCACCGCCACTAGGAGCCTGGGTCTCAGGAGTTTCAGTACTTGTATTGATAATAACCCTATCGGCCCCAAGCCTATGACAGCTACTCTCGAGAGAGGTTTCGGAGGCTCCATCTCGATCATCTCAATAATTGCTGCTAAAGGCTCTGTGAAGACTGCTTTCTGAGGCGGTAAATCATCTACGAAATGAATAACATCTCTTCTTGTCACCAGATACTCAGCCATTCCACCATCAATTGATATCCCAATAACCTCTCGGTACGGGCAGTGAGTATACATACCATTTAGACAATACCAACATTTTCTACATGGAATATTTATCTCAGTAGTCACCACTCTACCAATAAGATCCTTAGACATATTCTCACCAACATCAACTACTTCACCAACGATCTCGTGGCCAAGTATAATAGGTAGCTTACCTGGCTTGTAAGTTCCTTTATAAAATGCTTTATCTGTACCACATATACCAACTCTCTTAACCCTAACCAAGATCCAATCGCCTCTGGGAGTAGGATCTGGAACATTCTCATATCTAAGATCTCTTGGACCATGAAGAACAAGAGCCTTCATGAAGCATCCCTCATAATATCCATTAAAATAATTAATTATAATTAGAGCGGTAGTAGAGCCTAAGGATTAAAAAGACTGTCTCTAGAAATGTATTAAAGATCGAATACTAAAGAATTTTATCGTAAGATCAATACATCACCATTTTTAGCAAGAATATTACGTGTTTAACTATATAGTGATTGGGTCCCGGGAGCCCTATGGAGAGAATACTTAAGCCAAAGAAAAGAATCGGTTTCACGAGACGTGAGAAAACACTGAGACACTACGTGAGGGTTGAGTAGTGGGTGTTAGAGTTCCTATAAGAATTATTTGTGGAGATAAGGGTCTAGTGACAAAAGCTCTTAAATAATTGTTTCTATCTTAAAATCTCTTTTTATGTTCGGTGGGATCCTGATTATCGTTCCTCTAGGATCAGCTTCTACATCAATGCTTAATTCATTAATTTTTGCATACTTTATTCTCTCACCTAGTAAAAGGATCTTTTTAGGAGGCTCTATATCACCTGTGAAGAATATGAATGAGTTATGTCTTGATATATCCATGTACTCACCATTCTCACCTTGATAGATCCTCCATTTACCCTCTCCATATAATATAAGTTCTTCTGATGTGGGTATCGCTGAACCATACCTCACG
>JBMFLZ010000024.1:0-20664 GCA_049970935.1 Sulfolobales archaeon
TTTGATACATGTGATGCTATTAGGTACGCAATATTTAGAGAAGCTTGCATATCAATTTGGCTCATAGGTTCAACAGATATATAAACAGCTCCTTCTCCTTGTGATAATGAAACTATCGCTTTTGTAGCGACACCGATATATTTACCTGTGGAGGGGTCTTGTGAAACAGCTAGAAGATAAATAGTTTCGCTATTAATGAAACACTCATTATTTGATGACATATTTACTATTGACAGCGGTTCTCCTATGGAAAGGATCACTAATAATAAAACAGGAATCATCTTTTTCAGTAATCTTTCAAATATATGGAGTGTACCAAGGTTCATAATCTCAGTACTCAATTCATGGAAATTATACATTAATACTTTTAATACTTTTTATTCATAAACTGTGAATAGACCACTAATGTTTTTCGAAATATGAATACAGGACTTATTTAGTTTTTAAAAGTTCTACGGGGTCTCTGCTAATATATTTTCTTCTATAGAGATCTATGAAGATAAATCTACTTCTAAACGGGTTATAGTTGCTCTTTAATTTCCCGATGATATTGATCTTGTAGCCACAGAATTTACATCTATTTTCTTCATCGAGATTCCACTCAAGGATCTCGAATCCGTATCTCACCACAACCGGTCTTCCGCATCTTGGGCAATATGTATTTTCCATTGGATGTCCAGGCACGTTACCTATATACACGTATTGTAAGCCTTCTTCTTTAGCTACCTTAATATGTTTCTCAAGGGTTTCTATAGGGGTCGGTGGATATTCTAGCATCTTGAAGTCTGGATGAAATCTCAGGAAGTGAACAGGTGTTTCGGGTCCCAGGTTCTCAACAATCCATCTAGAGAGTTTTTTAGCCATGTTTAGATCGTCTCCTACTCTGGGGATTACGAGATCAGTTATTTCAATAAATATCTTCTTCTTCTTAAGCTCAAGTAATGCATTGAAGACAGGTTCGTAGCTGGGTATGAGAACAAATTTTCGAGCAAATCTATCATCTCCGTTGCCTTTAAAATCTACTGTTATCGCGTCCAAGAACTTGGATGCGTAATCAATAGCTTCATCTGTCATATATCCATTTGATACAAAAGTATTAAATAATCCATGCTTATGTGCTAGTACCCCCACATCGTGTGCATATTCTATGAATATTGTTGGTTCATTATATGTATATGTGACTCCATCAGATCCTGTCTCAAGAGCTAACTTAACAATTTCTTCAGGCTCAAAATAGAATCCTTCAACAACTCTTCTCTGAGAAATATCGTAATTTTGGCAATAGGCACACGCCCAGTTACATCCTGTTGTAGCGATAGATAATACTTTAGAGCCTGGGTGAAAATGTGTTAAAGGCTTCTTCTCAATAGGATCTACATTAACCGCAATTAATACGCCATAGGCCAATAAGTACAAATCCCCGTCTTTATTTCCTCTCACACCACAGAAACCCACTTGCCCCGGTGAGAGTCTACATCTCCTAGCACATGCGGTGCATATAACTCTATTGTTATCTATTTTGTTGTATAACACAGCTTTTTTCATGGGTAGTCTCTAAGTATAATAATTTCCTTAGTGATTAAATTATTGTATTACTATTAGTGAATGACTACTATTTAGGATCAGGAACTCTGACCCCACTTCATCAAATCAGACTTGCCGGATACTCATCATCAAATAAAATATTCGGTTTTCAAATATATTAATTCAAATTCGTTGTTGTTAATATGTTATTCTAAACCTATATAATGTCTTGAAGTGATTCTTTATATTAATTTAGCGACTCCTTTAACTAATAATTTAAATGGTTTATTTACTATTCCATCATATTCGATCCTTGCTTCAGGAACTATTTTTCGTGAAACTTCAATCATTGTGTAGGCATGAAGTGTTAACATAGATCCTGTAACAATACTTATACCATTTGAGAAAAGTAGGTAAGGAATAATCATATCTGACATATATCTGTCTAAAGCGGCTCCTGTGGATAGATCTTCGAATAATGTCTTTGCGGCTTTCTCACCTACTTCCTCAGCTCTCTTGTCTCTAGCCCCTACGGAGTCAGCACCTAATAAACTCTTCTCACTCACAGCCCAAATACTTATTCCGGACCCTGGTCCTAAATGAGGATCTTTATCAGGAGGATAACTCTCAATATCTATATTTATGGGAGCGTCTATACCTAGACTCTTTAATTTCTCAGTAGCTGCGCGAGCTTGTCTCTCAGCCACATGTCTAGGTAGCTTAACCGCGTGACTTTTTCCACGGATCTCTAACACCTTACCTCTCTCTGTTAAGTTGATAGGCTCAAACCCCTTAGGACAATTCAATATCTCGGCATATACCTCTCCACCCCCACGTGGGTAGTGACCTCTCCTAATTAACTTAATTGATACTTTGTACCCTAGTTTCTCGAGGAATGGTACAAACACATTTGCGAAGTAGTCGTATGTAGGACTCCACGGAACATCTGTTCCTCCTCGAATCCTTATTTTCGAGGGTGATGACGCGAATGCTAATACTGGTAATAAGCTCTGGAGTACTAGTGTCACTGATCCTGCTGTACCTATATCGAAGAAATACTCTCCGCCGTAGATTCCCTGGGGTTCAAAAACTATCTCCGTAGAACCTATCTCAGCCCCTGACACACGTGCTCTAGTTATAGTTGCTAGTGCATTAACAGCTGTTAAATGTTGTCTTTGTAGCCCGGGATTGTCTCTCTTAGCCCTAATATTAAAGATTCTGACTTCTCTACCAGTTATAGCGCTTATTGCTAGAGAGTATCTAAGGATCTGTCCTCCTCCTTCACCGAAGCTACCATCGATCTCTATCATAACTAATCAACCCCAGATACTTCGCGGATCCTCTCAACACCTTTTATCTCCTCAATGTATCTAGCAACCGCTTTAGGAACTCTCTCTTTCCAAGACGGATCATTTGCTAGCATTAGCATACGTATCTTAGTTGACGAGTATATCTCTCTATTAAATGCTGGTGGGATAAGAACCTCGTAGCCAGCGTCTCGGAATAGTCTTATCACAAGAGGATTTCTTGAGATCCCGTAGTGAAACTCTGGTGTAAAGATCCTCACGTAGTTAACCCAGACAGCATTCATTAATACGTCGGGTACAGGAACAATGTAGATTCTGCTAAGATCTATTTTCTCCTCTTTCAAAGCCTCCTTAATCATAATCATTCTTTCTCCAGCTGTAAAGGGATTAACTAGTGTATGGCTCTCTTGAGCCGTGCCAATCACTATTATTAACTCATCAACTCTTTCGAGCGACCACTTCACAGTCTCTAAATGACCTAAGTGAAATGGCTGGAATCTACCTGGGAAAACACCTCTCTTGATCATTTTAAGTCACCACTAGACACTAATCCAGATCTCATCTCCTCTTCTACAACCAATCTTCTTAGCAAATGAAGAGAGATTAACACCAATCTCCATAAACCCTGTGCTTCCTGTGTATAGTATTATCTCACCTGGTTTAGCAAGACTAAAAGTTCTGTAGTAAACACCTCTGTAACTCTCAACACCTCTGACCCTTATAATAACTTGCTGAGATTCTCTTAAATCTTTAACTAACTCGAAGAATCTCTCGATTCTGCAACCTGTTACTGCATTCCCAAATTTATCTATGTAGATCACATACGTCTTTACCCAATCACCAAATTTATCGCAGTAGAGATCTATCTTAGCCTCTGTAATATCCCTTGGATCAATTATTTCTCCAAATTTCTCAGGTTCCACACCCAGTGTAAGATACGCAGCAACTGGACCAAAAATATCTCTGCCATGGAAAGTGGGTGAAACAGGTTTTCTAAAATATTTATCATTGGTTAAGTTAATCACTCTCAAGATCCCGTCCTCATCCGCAGCAGGTCTCAACACACCGTTGTCAGGTCCTATGAAGTAATAATTTGTTGTCTCTATAAGAAGTGCTTTTCTAGAAGATCCTACGCCGGGGTCTACGACAACAACAAATACAGTTCCTCTCGGGAAGATCTTGTATGAAGATAGCAGTATATAGGCTCCTTCAGCAACATCAAAATTCGATACTTCATGTGATATATCTACTATAGAGACCCTGGGGTTAATAGATAATATAGATGCTTTCAAAGACCCCACATACGGATCTTTTAAACCATAGTCTGTGATTAATCCAATTATACCGGATAATTCTCTAGGCATAACCTCTCTCCTCGAGCCACATTTCTAAATAGGATTTAACAATATGATCTCCTGTGATACCAATCAGAGACTTAAACTTTTTGATATGTTCTACGAATTCTTCAGCTGATTTAACACCTTCTATCTCGATCTCTATAAAAGATCCTATGTCTTCTACACGATCAAGGAATATTTTGTAGTTAGCTAATCTATAGATCTTTCTATGTTTCTTAAGCACATACTCTCTAAATCCTAATCTCTTAAATATCTCTATTAGAACATGTGGATCTGAGACCTCAACAGTTAACTCTTCTCTTATCTTAAGATTCTTTCTGATCTTCGGACCCTTATAAGTAAACTCGCCTCTCTGAGACGTTCTGTTTCCTCTAGAGATCCTTATTCTAAGAGCCTCATCTCTCTCTTTTAACTTTATGCATGGGTACAGATCTATGTAGTGATCCTCTTCATAAACCTCTTCCTCAAAAACTGCTCCTAGGTTCCTCAGAGTTCTCTCAATATCATCTAGTGAAGAGACTCTGAATTTTGCTTCATACTCCATTAACACACATCCACTATATACTATGATTTTTAAGTAATTTTAGCATAAGCACAAAATCACTTGCTGAAAATAGTTTCAAAAATTTTACTATAGATTTCTTAGATGTATTATAGGAAGAGAACAGAAATGAATGGATCGTATAAAAACATACCTTGTCTAAGTAAATATTTCAAAAACATAAATATTCAAGATCTCGAGTACCTAAGAAATAGAGTACTTAGGAGATACATAGAACGTGTAAATATATCTACTCATATAAGAGATCCTGTAGCTAGAGCCAGAGAGATATATAGCAAAAAAATTTCTAAGTGTCTTAACGAGATTTTAGATTTCATCTCCTTATGTGAAAAGATTCCGTCGACTCCACATATGCCAATATTCTATTCAGAGCTAATCAAAAGTCTGTACGGTGATCAATACGATGAATTTTTGAGAAAATGTAGATCTGTGGCGACACTTGTGAAGAAAATATATAGAGACTATAGAAAAAGAATTCTCGGTACAGAAGATATTGAGGAAATAAAGAGATTATCTCGAGAGTTTGTGGGTAGATCACTTTCAATCGTAAGGAGAAGATTAAGAAACATAAATCTTGTGAAGAGTATAGTCACTGAATTATCTAAAATGCCTTGTTTAGAAGAGGATTCTCCGAAGATTGTGTTGACAGGAATGCCTCAAGTAGGTAAATCAACATTTCTATCTGTGGTTTCGAGAGCTAAACCAGAGATCTCTAATTACCCATTCACCACTAAGACTATAATTGTTGGGCACTACATTGATGAGAAAAGAAACATTAGAGTAATGATTCTTGATACACCAGGTATATTAGACAGACCGATCTCAGAAATGAATCCAATTGAGTTAAAAGCGGTTTATTCACTTAAGTATTTGGCTGATGCAACCCTATTTTTAGTTGATCCTAGAAAGAACTTTTATTATACTATAGATCAGCAGTTAAAAACACTAGAATCTGTGCGATCAATTATTGGAGAAAGAAAGATGTATATAGCGATAAATAAAATAGATATAGCCTCAGAAGAAGAGATCATGGAAGCAACTAAGAGACTGGAAGATTTAGGATTTAGAAAAGAAGAAATATTCATGATAAGTGCTCTTAAAAGAGTCGGTGTTGATGAATTATTAAGTAAGATACTCCAAGACTTAAGGATCCGGTGATTGAAGATTTAAATAGTGAGAGCCGGGGGCGGGATTCGAACCCGCGATTAAACGGGTCTCAGGCGGAGACTGAGACACCACTGCAGCCCGCCGCCTTAGACCGCTCGGCCACCCCGGCTCTTGCCCAATAATATACTATGTGTTAGGGAGGAAAAAATTTTGTTGTTGTATCATTCATATATGCTCTAAAGATTCTTGTAGTATTTCTTCAAGAAATTCTTTATTCTGTTAATTAAGTCGCGAGCATCAAAATATGCTCTATACTTTTCTTTATCTATTTTATCGTGAAGATCGCTGATATCTATATCGAGATCCGCTAATGTGATAAAACCTATACTCCAAATCCTTGCTGTGGCGTCAAGATCGTAGCCTCCTCCGCCAGTCACTATGAGTCTGTCGTAGCTTACCCTATGCGCTAATTCATGAACTCTCTTCATAACTTCTCTGTAACCATATGTAGTTAATCCCACACCTGCTAATGGATCGCTGTAGTGAGAGTCTGCTCCATACTGAAGGATAATTAACTCTGGTCTAAACTCCTCGACTACTGGGATAACTACTTCGTCAAAAGCATAGAGATAAGACGCGTCATCAACGGGATAGGGGAAAGGTATATTAATATTATAGCCTTCTCCTTCTCCGGAGCCAATCTCTGTGTACCATCCGGTGCCTGGGTATATACCGTATCTATGCAAAGACACTGTTAATACTGTAGGGTCTTCATAGAAAATATCTTGCGTTCCATCCCCGTGGTGCCCATCAATATCTATGATAGCTATTCTTTTAACACCATATTTTCTTTGAGCATACATAGCCGCGATAGCTAGGTCATTGAATACGCAGAAACCTCCTGCAGAAGATCTTTTCGCGTGATGAAATCCTCCGCACGGATTAAACGCGTGTTTATATTTTCCTTCGAGAACTAATTCAACTGAGTGAAGGGATGCACCGACCCTAGCTAATGCTCCTTCAAAAACTCCTTTTCTAGCTGGAGTATCACCATAGTCCAAGTATCCCTCGCCTCTCTCAGTTGCTCTCTTAACAAATTCAATATAATCCTCCGTGTGCACTAAGAGAAGCTCCTCTAGTGAGGCTCTTCTCGCAATTATCTTATCAACTAAGCCTTCCTGAAAAACATTTTTCTTCTCCAAGATCTCTAGAACAAATCTCCATCTATAGGGTTTAAATGGGTGCCAAGGACCAAAATCATACTTAAGAAAATCTTCGTTATATAAAAAAGCTGTTTTACAAACCATTTGTCTCCTAACAACATAACCGCTGAACCCATATATAATCTTAAAACATATATCTACATTGGGTTTATAATGGAGCTTATTTTACTTGCTGGTGGGAAAGGAGAAAGACTTAAACCTATTACTGATACAAGACCCAAACCTCTGATACCTATACTCGGTAAGCCTCTCATTGAGAGAACACTTGATCTATTTAGATCCAGGATATCTAGAGTAATTATTGTTGCTGAATACAAATATGATTTAATCAAGAAATTTATTGATGACTACAGCAATAGAACAGGTCTTGAAATCGAATTAGTGAGACAGGGAAAGGAGCTGGGAACCGGACACGCGGTTCAAATCGCTTATTCTCACATAAGATCTGATGAAGTCATAGTAGTCTATGGAGATCTTTTTATTGAGAGAGATATTGTAGAGAAGATATTGAATTCTCCACGTAATAGTTTAGTGGGTGTGCCAGTAGATGATCCTTGGAATTACGGTGTATTAATACTGTCTGGAGACAGGGTTTTGAAAATAATTGAGAAACCAGAGGAGAAAAGTATCCCGTCGAATATAGTAAACGCTGGTGTATATAGATTTGGCAGAGAAGTTCTCGAATACGTTAATAAAATAGAGTTATCTGATCGAGGAGAATATGAGTTAACAGATTTAGTAGAGATTGCTACTGAGAGAGGCTATGAAATAAAACTTGTGAAGAGCTCTAAGGAGCACTGGAGAGACATAGGTAGACCATGGGATTTGATTGAGATACATAAAAAACTACTCAGCGAGTTGAACACAAGAATCATTAAAGGAAAAATAGATCCAGGGGTACATATTGAGGGACCGGTATACATAGGGGAAGGAGCTGTCGTTAAAGGAGGCACATATATTGAGGGGCCGGTTTATATTGATGAATATGCGATGATTGGACCAAACTCATATATTAGACCTTACACATATATTGGAAAGAGATCTAGGATAGGTTTCTCCACAGAAGTTAAGGAAAGTGTTATTTTCGAAGATGCTAAATTACCTCACTTAAATTACGTGGGTGATTCGGTGATTTGTGAAAATACTAATTTTGGTGCAGGAACGATAGTAGCTAATCTAAGATTCGATGAGGAACCCGTCAAAGTGACTATCAGAGGAGTTAGAGTATCTAGTGGTAGAAAGAAATTAGGGGCTTTTGTAGGAGGCTATGTGAAGACTGGGATAAATACCTCCATTCTACCGGGAGTGAAAATAGGGGCATACTCCATTATCTACCCCGGTGTTATAGTAGGTAAGGATGTCGAGTACGGCACTATTGTTAAATCATCTCTTCTGTGAATGGGAGATCACTTTAACTTAAGAACCCAAAGATCTTTTAATATCACATTACTGAGTCTCACACCATTACGCTACCACAGCACTCTCCTTAATTCTTCTCTTAGCTATATGCTTCATGTATATGAATGAAGGCTCATAAACCAATATAAAAATTATGAAGAGAATTACTGCTGTTACATCTGGTAAAAAGAACACTAATAAGATCCATGCAATTGTATAAAGAATCTTTCTATTCCTAATTAGCTCAGAATAAGGATTCAAGAAACCAAGTTCAGTAGCAATAATCATTGCTAAAGGAACAGCAAAAACAATTAATGAACCTAGCATAGAGGTTATTACATCATCTATGAAATTAGATATATTCAAATAATATTGAGCACCCACTGAAGCAGACCATAAGTAGCCTGCTCTAATCACGCTACGAGCAACAATAAAATAACCAACAAGAACACCCATTAGCAAGTATATAGAAGCGATAAAGACATACTTTTTCACCACTTTCCTTTCATGAGGATATAAAGCTGGCCATATAAATGCTAATAACTCGTAAGCCACGTATGGAGAGATTATTAGTATTGAGAGAGTAAGTGTTGTTTTAATAATTGTGAAAATAGCGGTTGTTGCCCCACCAGATATAATTATTGTGTTTTCAGGCAACATATATTCCTTGGTGTATATAATGAATCTAGTAGTCAAAGAATCGTATCCTTGACCACTTAATCTATTCAAGAAATCAACCACTGCTATAATTATATGATCCAAGGGATTATTAACCGCAACAGATTTTTTACCGGGATACTCACTATCACCTGAGGAGAACAGATTTAGTGGAGCGAATAAAACAACAGATACAATAACATAAGCAATAAGTATTCTTAGTAGCCTAGCTCTTAACTCATCTAAGTGTTCTAATAACGACATTCTCTTCTCTTCTTGATTAATAGACACTTTTTCTCTTAGCCCTCCCAAAAAATTGAGTGAGTAAAAAGATATTTTTAGACCATGAGGTACGGGAGGAATCAAGCGTTTTTGAACCGTTAATATAGTAGAATTTTATCTTCAGCCCATCAACCCTTAATCATCCAATCATACTATGTCAGCTTCATCATCCAATAAACACTATTAACCCAATGAAGGGTATATATTATTCCTCTCTCAGAACTCAAGTATTAAAATAAAGGCTTTATACCGCTAATTACCAATACTACTGTTTTGAGATTTCCTCAACAATGATTCTGTATGAGCCAGGTAGTTTAGCTTTTGCTCTTCTGAGGGCCTCATAAGCTATTGGTACATGATCTTTGTTGGACACATATACCTCCAATATAATATCATTGGGTTTCGTAAAGGCTCCTGTGCCTATTGGTTTTCCAAAGGCTCTTCTCATACCCTCTTGCAAACGATCTGCTCCAGCAAATGCAAGCATTTTATTCTCTCTAATTACTTGATGAGGATATTTTCTAACAACAAACATGTACTTATCTTCACCAATATACTTGCTCAGATATCTATGAGCCTCAGCTCTAGCTGCTTCTAAAGCATTATGTCTAATCAAAAGATCTCTCTCCGCAATAACTCTAACAACATAACTATAAGATAGATGCGGATTTCCCATGACGAATTTTGTTATCTTAGGCGGTGGAATACCATCAATATACTCCTTCCTAGTGTAAGGAGGTTTCTTCCTCTCTGTGTAGCATCTAGCAGGTCTAAGAGGCATTTTTACTCTCAAGAGAAAATTATTCCTAGACGGATATATAAGCTAAATTCCGCATTATCTCATATAAGTCACACCCGGATCTTTAGTAGAAATATGGCGCATCTAAACCAGCACATAAGATCTATTTTTCCACCACTAAACTTCTTAAAAATCTCTACTAATTCACGAATAGTATTTTGCATAATTACTGTTAGAGCAAGATATAAATACTCACGGATCAATCGTGGATACTTTAACAGAATTATTATGGGAACTACTAAGTAGATATAAAGTAGCTCTGCCAAATAAGCAAGCATGCTAGGTGGCTTATAGAAGTCCAGGATCAATATTCTCCTGTTAACAACGTATAGCATATTAACTATTGTCTTACCCAGATCAATAATATCCCTGAGCATAAAAGATGAAATTATCGTATCAATAGATTTTTTCCTAAATGGGAGGTACTCTGCATATGCTTGAACAATATCTATATAAGGATCTCCTTTATGTATGTTGTGAACTAACTTTATGAAATCTGACGATGGATCTAGGAGAATATAAAGTGGATTCAATCTATATTTTTCATCTAATATTCTTAGGTATCTGTAGCAATACCTGTACATAACACCTGAGCCACATCCATTATCAAGTATGATTCTGCCTGCAAGATTCTCTGCCAATATTCTTCTAAAGATCTTATCTAAGCCTAAGATTATGCTACTGCTGGCATCATCATAAACACCTTCTCTAGCTATTCTCGAGAGCGCTTCAATAACCTTATCTCTTACAGTTAAACTATAGGTATTTCCCCGATCTTTCCCCAAGAAGCAAGACCTCTCACAGAGTAAATCTAAATTATGTATTTAGGAATAAAGATATTTAGACTGAACAAAAATGAGTGTTGATGTAAAACTCAAATCAGTAAGTAAAGTGATTAAAGGTAGAGTGATTCTTGATAAAATAGATCTAGAGGTTCCGAGAGGAACTATATTTTGTTTAGTAGGTCCAAATGGGGCTGGAAAAACAACTACTATGAGGATCATAGCTACTCTCATGAGACCTAGTGAGGGAGATGTGTATATAGCTAATCAAAAAATTGATTATAGAAATCCAAGTCTTCTCCAGAGGATAAGAAAAATCCTCACTTATCTACCAGAAGAAGCAGACACATACTCTAGATTAACGGGATTAGAGTATTTGAGGTTTTTTGCAGATATTCACGGAGTATCTGAAGAAGATCTTAGATTCGGAATTGAGATCTCAGGTCTCTCGATAGAGGATCTAAAGAGAAAGACTGGGACATATAGCAGAGGTATGAGGAGAAGACTTTTAATTGCGAGAGCTCTGATGAGCAGACCTCAAATAGCTATATTAGATGAGCCTACTTCAGGGTTGGATGTTTTTTCATCTGTTAAGGTAAGAGAAGTAATAAAAAGATTCTCTAGAGAATATAACAAGACAGTGATATTATCTACGCATAATATGTTGGAGGCTGAAGATTTATGTGAGATAGTGGCCTTAATTAATAAGGGGCGAATAGTCTTCTCGGGAGAAGCTGTGGAAGCTCTGAGGAAAACTGGTTCTAGTAATCTCGAGGAGGCATTTGTGAAACTCTGTGAGGAGAGATAAATTGCGAGACCTAATAGCTATTTTGAGGAAAGAGATACTAGAGCTCATAAGGGATTACAGAACTCTTCTATTTTTAACATTAATGCCTTTGGTAACTATGCCCCTGATCGCTTATATGATGACTTCTCTTCAGATGATCCAAATACCATCAATACTCATAGTTAATGAGGATGGATCCTCTGGCTACATAGGAGATCGCTATTATACGTCATCGGATATTATAAGTTTATTAAGAGAGAAATTAGCTCAATATGGTGTGAAAACATTTATAAATAAAAATTCTTCATCGATAGACCTCATGGTAATTATACCAAATAATTTCGTGAAAAACTTAACTTCGCTAGATACACAAGCATTTATTCAAGTCTTTCAAGTCCCAGGCTCATCGGCTTCAGATAAGGCTTATAGTGCCTTAATCTCTGTAGTAAGTGATTTATCCAGATCATTTTCAGATATAAAGATAGAGTACTTAGGTAAATTAGCTAAAGTCAACATAACTAATCCCGCGGCTATTAGAGAACCTATTAGTGCTGGTTTGGTTGGCTATATAGCCCCTTCGGGAGCAGGTATAAGTTATGAGGAGGCTTGGAGAATATTTATCGCTAGACTACTGGCATTCTCACTTATCTTTGTCTCTACGCCAGCAACCACTTATATAGTTGATTCTATCTTAGGCGAGAAAGAAAGAAAAACATTAGAGATCCTATTATCAACCCCTGTAAACAGGAGATATTTGATCCTAGGTAAAGTTTTTGCTAGTTCCATAGTCGGTTTATTGGCTGCGATAGTTGATGTTATAGCTATAATTTTATTTTTCGTGATCCTATCTCTAGGCTATGGAGTTTATTTAATGATTGATCCTATGCTTCTATTAATTACTGGAGTAGTTGTTTATTTAACCACACTAGCCACATTATCAATAACATTACCTCTTATAATAAGATCTTCTACAATGAGAACAGCACAAGTAGTCTCCTCGGTTGTAACTATAGTTTCTTCATTAATCTTTCTATCTGTTCTATTCATAGATCTATATTCTCTACCTAGAGATACGCAATACCTACTGTCTCTAATACCTTATACGAATAGTGTATTAGCTATACAATACTATGCCTTTGGAGAAATAGATTTATCACTTGCACATCTACTAGTGCTCATAAGTTTATCAATATCTCTAATTATTTTTTCCTCAAAATTAATTAATGAGGAAAAATTATTATTGAAACCTCTTTAAAAAAAGATAGATCTAGGGTAGTGTATATACTCCTCTCTCTACTCTCTTAACTAAACCTTTCTTAAGTAATCTATTTAATGCTCCTCTCACAGTATTGTAGTTTAGTCCTGTTGCTTTACTAATTTCCTTTGGAGTCATTTTTTGTTTGCTTTTTAATGCCTCAAGGATCTTTTGTGTACTGCTCATGTGATCACCGTTTAGATTCAGATCTTAGGAGGTTAATAAATGTTTCTAAGATCGATTAATTGAACCCCTTAAATACCTTATTAAAATGTGCTTCCTAAAGGTATTAATTGTATATATATTATATTGTAGTGGAGAGTTTTTTGAGATACGAAATAATGTTTTTGAGTAGAGGAGGTCAAGGAGCTGTTACTTCCTCAAGGATCCTCGCAGTAGCTTTGGTAAAAGAGGGATTATATGCTCAAGCAATCCCGGAGTTTGGTGCTGAGAGAAGAGGAGCTATAGTGAGGACATATATTAGGGCTTCCACAGAACCAATTAAGACACATGAAATGGTTAAAGAACCCAATCTATTAGTGATATTCTCCAAAGGAATAATAGACTCTTTGGGCGATGGGATCAAGGAGTTATATAAAATACCAGAATCAATAATCAACACACAATTCCCAATTAAATTCTGGAGAAAAACATATATAGTTAATGCTACAGAAATAGCTCTCAAACTAAATCTTGTAATAGCTGGTTGGCCTGTTGTAAGCACAGCACTCCTCGGATCTATTTCTCGAGTAACAGGATTATATAAACTCAGCACTTTAGAGGAAGCCTTGAAAGAATTCTTCAGAGGATCTATTTTAGAGAAGAATATCGAGGCTGCCAGATTAGCTTACGAATCAACTCGTGAGGTGATTTAAGTGAAGAATCAAGTTGTGAAGAAGATCGATATTGATATAGACCCGAGAACTTATCTCATCTCAAGACCTCGGGAAGGAGCTGCAGGGAAAACAGGTCTGTGGAGGGTCTATAGACCAGTTGTTAACTTGAGTAAATGTATTGATTGTGGAATATGCTGGCTCTACTGCCCAGAAGAAGTTATTACGTGGAGCAAAGGTTCTAAGATAAGTATTGACTACACCTATTGCAAAGGTTGCGGTATATGCGCTCAAACATGTCCTGTGAAAGCTATTGATATGGTGCCAGAGGAGATGTGATATGACTGTATCTGTATCTAGGAAAAGAATAAAGACTGCTATGATAGGTAATCATGCGGTCGCTCAAGCAGTTAAAATGGCTCGTGTGAAATTCATAGCCGCATATCCAATAACTCCACAGACAATTATTGTAGAGAGACTCGCTGAGATGGTTGAAAGAAAAGAGCTTGAGGCTGAATTTGTTAACGTAGAGTCTGAATTCGCGGCATTAAGCACAGTAATGGGCGCTTCTCTAGCAGGCGTGAGATCGTTTACAGCTACTTCCTCACATGGTCTCTTATATATGTATGAGATGATTTGGTGGACCGCTGGAGCAAGACTACCTGTCGTGATGGCTGTGGTAAACAGATCTATTGGACCACCATGGAATATTCATGTTGATCATAATGATATATTAACCATGAGGGATAGTGGCTGGATCATTGCTATGGCAGAGAATACTCAGGAGGTATTTGATATGATTATTCAAGCTTATAGAATTGCTGAGGATAAGAGAGTTCTTCTTCCAGTAGCTATAGGTCTAGAGGGTTTTGTTTTGAGCCATAGCGCTGAGTATATAGAGATACCTGAGCAATGGGAGATTGATAGTTTTCTCCCCTCAAGAGACCCTGATGTACCATACAGTATACGACGTGGAGAAAAATTCTCTTTAGGCAATTTAGGTAAGGACGAGAATCATATGCTTCTTAAGATTGCGGCCATGAAGGCTATGGACAATGCCAGGAGAGTAATATATGAAGCCGATAGAGAATATGGAAAGATAATAGGAAGAGAATACGGTGGTTTAGTAGAGAGATACAGGGTCAGTGATGCCAAATTCTTCCTGGTCTCAATGGGTAGTTGGTCTGGAACAATAAAGGAGGCAGTAGATCTATTAAGAGAAGAGGGTTTCCCAGTCGGGTTACTGAGAATAAGATACTTTAGACCATTCCCATATGAGGAGATATTAAAGCACTTGTCTGGAGCCAAAGGAGTAGTAGTGTTTGATAGAGATATCTCTCTGGGTAAAGGAGGCATTATCGCTACTGAGGTTCTAGACTATGTTGATAGAAACACATCATTCTGGGGCGTTATCGCGGGTTTAGGTGGTGTAGATGTTTCCTCTAGAGAATTTGCTGAGATATTCAAGAAATTCATATCTGAGGTAGAGTTAAATGGATTTACTAAGAGAGAGACTGTATATTACCTGGGTGGCGAGGTGTTTGAGATATGAGTGCTAGAATAAGAATCGATCAATTACCAAAAGAGAGATACTCTCTACCAGGAAACGCTGCTTGCCAGGGATGTCCTCACTTAATAGGTCTAAAGATCGTGGGTAAAGTATTTAGGGGGGAGGCTACACTAGTGATTCCAGCGGGATGCTCATCGATTATCCCAGGCTATCACCCGTATACATCCCTAGATATGAGAGTGATCCATGTACCCTTTGCGTCTGCTGCAGCAGTCGCTGGAGGTATAGCTCGAGCACTCAAGGTTAGAGGAGAAGATGCTGGGCCTGTGATTGTGTGGGCTGGTGATGGAGCAACCTTTGATATTGGTTTCGCAACTCTCTCTGGCTCTGCTGTGAGAGAGGATGATATAATCTATATAGTGTCCGATAATGAAGCCTATATGAACACAGGTGTCCAAGCAAGCGGATCAACTACTTACGGTGCTAAAACAACAACTACTCCGGTTCTAGGTAAGAGAGATAAGAGAAAAGAAATAGATCTTATAATGCTAATGCATAGAATACCGTATGTAGCAACAGCTAGTGTAGCGTATCCACTAGATTTCTACGAAAAACTCATGAGAGCCTCTGAGATCAGAGGTTTTAAATTTATTCATCTTCACTCACCATGCCCACCTGGTTGGAGATTTGATGATAGCGAAACAATTGATATAGCGAGATTAGCTGTTGAAACAGGTGCATGGATACTCTTTGAGTATAATCAAGGAAAACTAGTTATTAGCCCAGTTAGCAGACCTTATAGTGATAAATCTCGTCGAAAACCTCTTAGACAATACTTAGAGAGACAAGGAAGATTCGCTGGTATCACAGATGAGGATATAAAGATTATTGAGGAAATGATTGATAATAACTGGAGGATACTACTGGAGCTTGAAAAATTATTTAAATAAGTCTACAATTACTAATTTAAGCTTCTCTCTGAAGTAACTATCGAAACAATCATGAGACCCTAGTGTAGTGATATAGATAGATTTCAGTAAGAAGAGATATGTTTTGATCACACGAAGAGAACAAGGGTGCTAAAGAGTGGATTCAGTGGTAAAATAATTAAGTCTTTTGTCTAGGAGATAATAAAAATAGACTCCAAACAAAACCAAGAGAGTAGATGTTAAAGTGCCTGAGACAAACACGGAAAAGAGAATTCGTGGAGACGGGGTTTCACTAATAGATTCTGTTTGTTCCAGAAAGTACTGTGTAGCAATTATTGCTGAGAAACCTAAATCTGCATATAAGATATATCAAGCTCTTGGACCTGGGAGAAAATTGTCTATCGAGAATATCCCTGTTTATATGATCGATAGAACAGATAGAGTTCTCGTTATTATTCCCGCGGCGGGTCACCTCTTCACATTATCCACCGAGACTAGAGGATACCCGGTTTATGATTATAAATGGGTTCCCAGATACTTAGCTGAAAAAGGATACGGGCATTTGGTTAGATTTCATAGAGTTTTTTCTAGAATCATGAGTAAGATGAGAGAATACATTAACGCATGCGACTATGATATTGAGGGTTCTGTGATAGGCTACATGATCATTAAGCACTGGGGCGACGTGAAAAGGGCTAAGAGAATGAAATTCTCGACGTTGACAAAAGAAGATATAGTGAAGAGTTTTAATTCATTAAATCCTCTGGATATAGAGATGATCGAGGCAGGTTTAGCGAGACACGAACTTGATTGGATCTGGGGTATTAATATCTCGAGAGCTATAACAGATCTCTATAATAGAAAGAATAATCAGAGAAAGATATTAAGTGCCGGTAGAGTTCAGACACCAACTCTTTTCGAGGCTCTGAAGAGATATGTTTCTAGAGAAGTCTTTGTTCCAGAGCCTCTCTACAGGATCAGAGTAAAATCCGTTTATAAAGGTTTGATAATTGATTTTGAGGACGAGGGAGAACCTCTTCGCACAAGAACTGAAGCTCTTAAACTCAAAGAAGAAATATTATCAAGAGGTTTTATTGACATAACCGAGGCATACTCAAGAGAAATTAGATATGATCCCCCTCACCCCTTCAATTTAGGAGATTTACAGGAGGAGGCATACGCTATCTACGGAATTACCCCTTATGAGACACTAAAGATTCTTGAGGATCTTTACTTAGAAGGATTAATAAGTTATCCTCGAACAAATAGTCAAAAACTCCCTGAAACCCTAGATAATAAAGGTATTATTCAAAATCTCTCAAGAATCCCGGAGTATAGAGTTTTTGCTCAAAAACTCCTCCAGAAAAAAATCCTTAGACCTAATAATGGAGAAAAAGAAGATCTTGCTCACCCAGCTATTTACCCAACTGGCGAAATTCCTGGTTCTAAGCTAAGTGCTAAACACAGGAGATTATATGATCTTGTCGTAAGAAGATATCTAGCCACATTCTACGACGATCTTGTCATTAAAGATATTCAAGTAAGAGGATGTGTAAGAAATAGATGTTTCAGAGCATCTGGTAGAAAGATCCTGGAGAAAGGATGGTACGAGGTTTACTACTTCCATAAAATAAGTGAAAATATTATTCCAGAGATCAGTAAGGGTATATCAATACCTATTCTAGAAATAAAGATAGTGAAAACATACACTAAGCCTCCAATTCTCTATGATAGAGCCACTTTATTAAGGTGGATGGAGAACGAGAATATAGGTACTGAAGCAACTAGAGCAGAAATTATTGAGACTTTATTTAAAAGAGGATATCTAAGCGGAAGAAGAATAAAAGTAACTAAATTAGGATTCGAAGTAGTAAGTATCTTAGAAAAATATTTCTCGGAACTTTTATCGCCTGACCTAACTAGAAAATTCGAGATTTATCTCACAGATATTATGATGGGTAAGAGACGTAGAGAAGAGGTTGTTAATGAAGCTATAAAAACAGTTGGCTTCTTAATAGAGAAATTCAAGAATGAAATGATCCATAATATGAATAAGGATCTTAGCAAAGAAAAGTGTGCGATATGTGATCTCGAGAAGCATCCAGACAGCGAGTATGGTTTTTGTAAAATACACGAAGAAGCTCTGCGGAATCTATCTAGAGCCTACAAGAGTTGGGAAGACGATGGTTATGACTGGAACACGTATCTAGATAAGGTATATAAGAGTAAGTTAACAGGGAAATTTGTTAAAGATGTGATAAATTATCTCTATAAGAAAAATTATTCTTAGAGAGTAATGTTAAAAAAGAGATACGAGGACTCAAGATCTCTTCAGATCTATGTTCAATTAGTTTTGTCTGTAGCTATCTTGTTAATACTCTACCTAATCTCCATATATGATCAATTGAACACGGATCTTTTAAAGAAAATAAATTACTCATCTATGAGTATTCGTACTATAATTATACCACTTCTCGTAGCTTTATTCATAATTATCTCTCCCATAGATCTCATGATAGTATCTTTACCAAGTCTATTATACGGTCTCTACACTATTTATTCAAGTAATAACATGATCGCTAAATACTCTAGTGCTTTATTCGGTGATCAAATAATATCAACATTAATACTAGTTCTCAGTTTTCTTATAATAGTCTTTAAATACAGGGCCACTATCAGACCAAAAAATTTCTACCGAGATATTTACTTCCTGAAAAAATTCTTTACACTTAATTTCAGTAAAGAGACTATCAGTAATTTGCTCCTGACACTTGGTCTAGTTATGATATTCCTAGTTGTCTTAGAGATAATATTGAGAACCTTCTCTAACACTAAGCAAATATTCTTGTCATATTGGTATTTAGCAGGTGCATTAGTTGGTAGTGTATTTCTAGTAAGAGATTCTTACTACCGAGTATATTATACACCTATTACTATCTTATCATGGTTCTCTCTACCTCTTATATACGTGATCTACTCCGATACCTCTGTTGCGGATAAAGAATTTGCAAAGAGAAGATTCGCTGACTCCTCCTTAGTATATGTTAATGGTGTAGTCACTAATCGAGGAAAGCTATACATTGATCTCTCCACAGGAAGATCTCCTCACATATTAATTGTAGGCGCTACAGGAAGTGGAAAAACCCAGATGAGTAAAAGAATATGCAAATCACTGTCTAGGAGTAAAGTTGCTACTATTATTATTGATCCTCATAATGAATACATAGATTTAGGCTTCGAGAGATACGGGATCCACGAAATAACTGGAGTAATACTTAGTGAGATAGCTAGTTCAAAAGAGTCCATAGAGGAGTTCATTGATATATTAAGAATAGCTTTTAGACTAGGTCCGCTACAAGTAGCTGTTTTATCTGATCTTCTTCAAGAGTATTTCCAAGAATACAGAGATCTTAGAAATCTCATAGATTTTATTGAGAAGAAAATCTCTGAAAGTAATAATAGCGAGATCCAGAGAGCACTCAGAAGTGTGCAGTTCTATATTCGTTTACTTCTCGAAAATATTCCTCAGAGCACTAATTATGTAGGTCGCTACTCAATAGATCTCGCCAGATCCATGATAATAGATCTCAGTTATATTGCAAAGAATCAATTCATAACAGAGATATATGTATACTTCCTTCTAAGACATATATGGAGAAAAATTAGAGAGAGAGGATTTAGCAATGAGATAAAATATTATGTTGTTCTAGATGAAGCACATAATCTACTCAGTGGCAGGGTCTCTGAACTGATCTCAAGGATCATTAGAGAAAGTAGGAAATTTGGCTTAGGTATAGTTATAGTATCTCAACTAATAGATCAGAGAATAAAAGAGTTTTTTGGAAACATAGGTAGTTTGCTAATCATGAAGACATTTGATAAAGAAACACTAGATTATATTCAGACGACAACAGGAATAGACATAGGCTTAATATATACTCTTAGAGAAACAGAATTTGTATTCATAGATCTCTACAGAGAAAAAGTTATCAACAGAGGGAGGCTATTATTTAAAGAAGAGTAATTATGCCGCCGGCGGGATTCGAACCCGCGACCCCCGGATTTCCCAGGATAACCGTATGAGTCCGGTGCTCTACCAGCTGAGCTACGGCGGCTCTCTAATTCAATAATTACATTACTGAGATTTTAAGAATTAATCTCTAATCCTATTTTTAACCAATTAATCTATATACCTAAGCAAGAATAATAACATATTTTAAAATAGAAAGAATTAATTTATATTCTATTTAGCACAAATAATATGTTGAGGGGAGTTTTTTGATTACTATTATTGGATCTGGTAGAGTTGGTACAGCTGCCGCTATATATATAACATTTCAAGAATTAGATG
>JBMFLZ010000025.1:0-20262 GCA_049970935.1 Sulfolobales archaeon
CCTAAGACTCAACCGTTAAACCCCCGGGTTAACAGGTTGAGCACGCAGGCTAGGGAGGATAGTAGTAGGATCATGTAGCCTAAAACCCTAAACGTCTCATCAAAAACCAACCTTACACTTGATGTACGACATGAAACTATGTCTAGCATCATTACCTAAAACCTGATCATTAACTCTTCTAAACCAACTACCCCAGACCCTAACACAACCATGAGTTCCCATCCCACTGATAAACCGGGAACCGTAGGCAGGGGTTGCTAAGCCTTCATGGGGAGAGATGTTGTGTGGCGGGCCCGCCGGGATTTGAACCCGGGTCCTCCGGCTCCGGAGGCCGGCGCTCTGTCCAAGCTGAGCTACGGGCCCTATAGATATATTTTTCTCGTTTTCATATATTGTTTGGTGCTTCGTTAATGAGTTATTTAGCTGAGGTTCTTGCTAAGGTTAAGAGTGTTAGTAATCTAAGTGGCTCTGAGACTAGGGGTCTTCTAGTTTTCAATTGGAATAGAGATGAGAAGTGGGATATTTTTCTATATGATCTCTCGAGAGAAGCTATTAGTAAAATAACTAATTCGCCAGACTCCAGCTTGTTTCCTCGTTTCTCTAATAGAGGTGATAAAATTGTTTTTTCCAGAGATCGCGATGGTGATGAGAACTACCAGATCTATATATATGATCTAGAGAGTAAGACAGAGACCCAGTTAACACATGATCGTAAGTATTATCATATTAGACCTGTTTTTAGTCCTAGTGATGATAAAATAGCTTTTCTATCTAATAGAGGCGGTAAACCAACACAGATCTTTGTTTGGAGAAGAGGAGAATTCATTGAATTAACCAGGTGGAGTGAGCCTATATTCGTTATTGATTGGTTAAGTGAGAAAGAGATAGTGTATGTAAAGGGTATATACAATAATGAGCTGAGGATCATTAATATAGAGGATTTATCAGATGAACTCTTACTAAAATTCGAGAAATCTGAAATTGATCTAGGTGATGTAGATAGGGATAAGAGAAGGATCTTGTTCACATCAAATAAAGATGAGTGGTATGATATAGGAGAACTATACGTTGATGAAGGCAGATGGGAGTGGATCCATAGAAGCAATCATGAGAAATATGACCCACGCTACTACAAGAACAAGATCCTTTTCATAGAACTGGTTGAGGGAGTATATTATCTCAAGAGTCTTGATAGAGAGGATCCTAGGAGAACAGAGGTCGTGGCAGAAGGCGTGGTGGAGTATGAGGTCTTTGGCAAAAATATTGCTTATGTCGCCAGTTTATCAAATAAGCCGAGCTCATTAGTGGTTAATGGTAAGGAGATTATCGATAATACTCCTGCCGAGCTGAGAGATAAGTTAGTGAGAGCCTACGTAAGTTATTATAGATCTTTTGATAATAGAGAGATCCAAGCAATAATCTATAAGCCCGAGAAATGGAACAAGATCGCTGTGATAAATATTCACGGAGGACCAGACGCAAATGCAGCTGACACCTGGAATCCACTTTCTCAATTACTAGCTCTCGAGAACTACATGGTTATTCTACCTAATTACCGTGGTAGCACAGGCTTCGGGAAGACGTTTCAGCATTTAAATGATAAAGATCTTGGGGGAGGAGATCTTAGAGACATAATCTACGCCGCGAAATATGCTAGGGAGCTAGGTGCGGAGAAAATAATTGTTTTAGGAGCATCCTACGGAGGATACTTAACAGCTCTTGCATTAACAAAAGCACCTGATGAGTGGGATGCGGGTGTAGCTATCGTGGGCTTCTACAATTGGTTCACAGAGTACGAGAATGAGGCTGATTACCTAAAGGCTTATGACTCTATCAAGATGGATCCTGCATTATTCAAAGAGAGATCTCCTATATTCTTCGTTGAGAATATTAAGGCTCCGGTTCTCTTTATTCACGGAGCAAATGATCCTAGGTGCCCAGTTGAGGAAGTTTACCAGATGACTAATAAGCTAAAGGAGCTGGGGAGAAGCTATGAACTACTGATATTCCCAGATGAGGGGCATAGCGTTAGGAAAGATAGTAATAGAGTGGCTATGTATAAGAAAATTATTGAGTTTCTAAACAAAACTATTTCTAGAGGAAGCTCATGACAACACAAAAAGTGATTCTAGGAGAATTCTTGGGCTACCCATATATTGAGTGTGATATTGAGACTGGAAAGATCTTCTTAGAGAAACTAAGTGAGAGACTAGGCTACTTATCAGAGGATCTGAAAGACACAATAAGAATACTTAATAATTACGAAGAATTCTACTCATACGCAAAAAGAAAAGGAAAAGAATTTATTGTGCCCTCCAAGAGAGAAAGTGACTTTATTAAAGGAAGAGTAGTTATTGATAAAATCAAGCCACTTAACAGAGACAGAGTCATGATTATATTCGAGAGAAGAGTTAGTAAAGATCTACTTAAAGAAATAGCTAGTGAGACATAGAATACGTATCAAAGATTTAAGATCTTTTAATTAAATAATCTTTATATTTTCTCACTCAAGTATATGTAATTAGCTAGGTTGTTTTGAAAATGAGTTTATCGGAAGAAATTGAGGAATATGAGGAGATAGAGGAAGAGAGTACCGGGGAAGGTGAGGCAGAAGCCAGCGAGGAGATTGAGGAAATAGGTTTTACACTTGATCAAATTAATTTAATGATTCAAGCAACAGAGGTATGGGATCAATTGTTAAAAGGATCTACATCATTAGAAGAGGCAAAGAAAGTACTTGATCGAGGTAGAGGAGTGGTTATCTCGCAACAAGAGAAGATTTTATCAACAGAAAAAGAAGAGGTTGAGATAGAGAAGAAGACTACCACAACTAAGAAGAAAAAGAAGAGTAAGAGTAAAAAATCTAAGTAGCTATGCATCAATATCTACATCCTAAGATAATTACTTTCTTAAGAGAGAGATTAGGCTACGAGAAGCTCACTTTAGTTCAGGAGAAAGTTATTGATTACTTCGCTAAAACCGTTGAGAATAGAGCTAGGAGATACTATAGGCATTTACTCATATCAGCCCCCACAGGTAGCGGAAAAACTTTCGCGGTTCTTTTACCGATACTCTCAGAGATCTTGAGAAAACAAATATCTGACGAGCCTATAAAGATCCTTTATATAACTCCTCTGAGAGCTCTTAACAGAGATCTCCTGGATCGAGTAAGAGAACTATTTAACCACTTAGGTTTTGAAACAGCTATTTGGCATGGGGACACATCAGAGAGTGAGCGAAAGAAGATCAAGACTAAACCACCTCTAATGCTTTTGACAACACCTGAGAGTCTGCAATATATCTTAGTCTCACCTGAGCTTAGAAAAAGCCTTAGAAACATTGTTTACGTAATAGTTGATGAGATCCATGAATTAATAGATGATGAGAGAGGATGTGAATTGAGTGTTGGTTTAGAGAGACTATGGAAATTAACTGGTTCTCACATGAGAATCGGTTTATCAGGAACTATCAGAGACCTTGATCTAGTCGCTCGATTCTTGTCGAGTAACAGACCATATGATGTAATAGATGTCTCGTACGAAAAAATATATGATGTTGAGGTACTTGCTCCTGATACTACAAGCTCAGAAGACTCTGATCCTAGGATTAATAAATTATCTGAATTGGTAAAGGTTCTTAAGAAACCTATTCTCATATTCTCAAATACTCGTGACGAAGTTGAGTACCTGGGGAGTATTCTTAGGAAAAGAGGATTCAATATAAATGTTCATCACGGCTCACTCTCGAAGATAGAGAGATTAGAAGCGGAGAAAGGTCTGCGAAGTGGCGAATTAGATAGTGTGATAGCGACTTCTAGTCTAGAGCTAGGGATCGATATTGGCTACTTAGATAACGTGATTCAAGTATCTTCTCCTAGGCAGGTTATGAAGCTTATTCAGAGAATAGGTAGAAGCGGTCATAGAGAAAAGACTGTGTCAAAAGGATACATAGTCACCTCAGATAATATATATGATGTTGCTGAGAGTATTGTTATCGCTAGAAGGGTAAGAGAATTCAGATCAAATAAAAAACTACTGGAGAAGCAGAGAATAAGATCTAATCCTCTAGATGTATTAATTCATCAGATA
This sequence comes from Sulfolobales archaeon, assembly GCA_049970935.1. Classification (GTDB taxonomy): domain Archaea; phylum Thermoproteota; class Thermoprotei_A; order Sulfolobales; family AG1; genus WYEN01. The sequence goes on from JBMFLZ010000025.1 coordinate 4,089, forward strand.
ATTGGATTAGCTCTGGAGAATAATAATAAGATCTCTAAACAAGAGATCTATGATTTAGTCAGAAGAAGCTATTGTTTCAATAACTTGGATCCAAGAGACTTGGATGAGGCACTTGATTACATGAGAAACGCTGGATTAATCAAGATGAAGGACGATATTATCAGCGCCACTACTAAGGGAAGCATATACTACTACACAACAACAATGATTGTTGATACAAAGAAATATAATGTTGTAGATATAGTATCGAGAAAGAGACTCGGGACATTAGATGAGGAATTTGTGCTAAAATCATTATCTAAGAATGAGACAATTGTCTTGAGCGGGAGAATATGGAGAATTGAGAGAATCGAGGAGGACACGATATATGTATCTGAGTACTCAGGTGAGGAAATTATTGTGCCTAAGTGGATTGGTCAGCAAATACCCGTTGAGAAAAATGTTGCTCGAGAGGTATGTGGTTTGCTGAATGTGATTTATAAAGATCCTGAGAAGAGCCGTAGGATATGGGGGGATCCCGCTCTAGAGCTTATACGCGGTAAGTTAATGAGATCTGAGATAGATCCTGAGATGCTTCCAAGTAGCAATAGATTAGTTATTGAGAGCTATGATAAGGATCTTGTTGGTTCAGATACTCATATGAGTATTCTACATGTGTGCTTAGGCACACGAGGGAATAAGTCGCTAGCCTACTATATCCAGGAGGTTCTACTGAGAGAATTAGGTGTGGAATCGATTGTGTCTTCCACACCCTATAGTCTTGTTATTTTATCGAGACATAACATAGATCCTAGGCAACTAATTGAGATCTTAGCTAAAAAGAGATCTTTGGAGGAGATAAGAAGTATCTTAATAAGTTCATTAGAGAATTCTGATGAAATCAGATGGTATATTGTTGCAGTAGCCAAAAAGATGGGGGCTGTAAACAAGGATGTTTCACTAGATGAAGCAAAGAGATTCTCTAGATTCTATAGGGGAACCATTATATGGCGAGAAGCTCTCGAGGAAGCTTTTCACGAATTACTTGATATAGATACTCTCCACGAATTCCTAGAGAGGCTTTGGAGCGGTAAAGTAATTGTCAGGATCTTCTCACCAAATAAATTGTCTATATTATCCAGTGAGACGCTACAACTGCTCTCAGGCTTCAATAAAAGATTTCGTGAAGTAAGAGAATTATTAAGTACTGATGCTATGATTGATATTATTAAGAAGAGACTCGATTATAAAGAGATTGAGTTAATATGCATAGTCTGTGGATACTCCTTCACTAAATACATAAAGGATCTCGATGACATCGTGAGATGTGATAGATGCGGATCTGTTTTAGTAGGCTTAAATAAGTACCGAGATAATAGAGCTAGAGAATTGATCAAGAGAATCCTCAGAGACCCTAAGTATATCTCAAAATTAAAGTCTGAGGACAAAGAATTAATTGATTTCTTGAGAGGCTCCGCAGATCTTATAGCTTCTAATGGTAAGAGAGCGGTTTACGCATTATCTGCTACTGGAGTGGGTTTGGAAACTGCTAAGAAAATACTGTGGTCTAGCAGAGATTACAAAGATCTCTTTAGAAACATTATCTACGCTGAGATCAAATATACCAGAACAAGAGACTACTGGGATAAGTAATGATTTCTACTATCATGATCTAGGAGCTATCCAGTAGGTTACTCCTGCGCCACCCTCAAGTGGAATATATATTCGCATTGGTTTCGAGGGTCCGAAGGATATTGTGGCAATACTCTTCTTAGGAACTCCTCTAACAACTGTTTTCAGAAGATCTATTGCGTACTTAGCTACCACAGACTCTGATTTACTTGTTATTGAGAGAACTCCTCTTCCCTCATCTAATTCTGCTATGTACCTCATTATATCTCCCATGGATCTAATTCTAAGCTTATTCTTCTGGATCGAGAATTCAGCCTCATCAGATACAACGGCTACGTCCTTAACTATACTAGATAATGCATCAGTAGATAATTGTATCTCAGCCTCGTATTCGATCTCTATCTCGCCCGGCGGTTCCTCACCCTCTTCTTTTATGTGTATAAGTTGCAATCTCTCTAATCCTGTCTTAGGATTAATTATTTTGAATCTAAGATCTCTGTCACCTTCGCTATACTCAATAGATACTCTCTCACGTTTACTTAATTTCTTAACAGCCAGCTTCAGATCCTCTTTCTCTAAAAATAATTTCGCCTCATTATCAAGATCAAATCTCTCAAATACTAGGCTAGGAACATTTAAACTAACCATAATCATTTTATCAGGAGATATACCAATTATCCTGATACCCTCGCTTGAGACCCTCAGAGGAATAGATTCTAGAGGGGGAAGAACTATACTAAAGATCTTTTTTATAAATGAACCATCTGAATGAGCTACTGTAAACATGTAGAACCCCAATAACTTTATGTATGAATAAAAATTATTAAGTAACGAGTTTCCTCATTATATAGTAAACCCTCTCTAAAAGAGTGTAGAGTAGTAATACAATAAGCAGTAGAGAGCCGATTAATAGAAGATCTTTGTAGAAATACGAGATCGCCACAATGATGATTAGTGCTATAACACGCTCACCTCTCTCCATCAAACCAACACCTTCAACAGCCACACCCAGCCCCTCAGCTCTAGCCCTAGAATAACTAATCAATATACTCAAGACAATCAGCGTTACGACAATAGTGCTGTCTAGGCCCAGGAAAGTCAGAGAGTATATGTAAAATACGTCTGAGACCCTGTCTAGAAATGAGTCTAAGAATGCACCTAATTTAGACACTCTACCTCTTACTCTAGCTATCTCACCATCTAAAGCATCTAGAGTCGATGATAGTAAGACACATATTATATAGCCTATGTAAAGCATATATATTGTAGCAATAGGGGTGAGAGCTGCCACTATAAAACCAGCTATAGTGACTATGTTTGGACTGATCCCTGTCTCCGCTATCGTTATTGCAATAGGTCTAATTACTTTCTTTAGCTTCTCTCTGAATCTTGCTAAGATCTCTCTCACCTTAGATCATAAAAATTCTCTTAAAGCTTCTTTCAATACTGAACGAGCTTTTCTAAAAAGATCTTTTCCCATATACAGTGTCTCCCCAGCATCGATGATGAATTCTCCATCAACAATCATAGTCTCGATCCTTAACTCACGATCCATTATGTGTCTTGACACTATTTCCTCATTCATGAAGATACCTAAGACCGGTGCCTCAGAAAGATCATATATCACCAAATCACTTAAGTATCCTCTCTCTAAGGAGCCGATTGGGATATTGAGAAGCAGCGCGGCCTCTCTTGATAATTTACTGAAAATATTATAATAGTCATTATTATGTTCAGTGAGTAGTCGAAGTAGATCCTGGGGCTTATTGGTTCCTGTTCCATAGAATACTCCCTCTTTAATTCCCTCAAATGAATTTGTGTAAACTACTCTCGGCTCAAAACTACTTCTCGAGTCACATAATTCTCTCGGAGGATCTATAAAAATTATTCTTCTGATTATCTCAGGAGAGAGTTCCTCTCGGCAAAGATCTCCTCCAGCAAATACAGGCATTTCGGACATAGTGTGAGGAAGAATTTTCTCGAGGATTTCTCTTCTTCTAGTAAATACTGTGATCTTTAATAAACCATCTTTATAATTATGCCATTTCTTAGCTCTTATAAAGTAATCTAGAATTCTCTCATGATCCATCATATCAAGATCTAACGCCACAATTAATCTGATATTTAATGTATCAACTAATTTTACACCAATCTCGACCCTAGGTAGCTTAGCTACTACAGTAGTGAATCCATTAATTATTCTCGATGCTATACCTAAAATGCTTAAATAATAGAGTTCTGTCTCTGATAATTTACTGATTATTTTCTTATCAAGTTCCTCTAGATCCGCAATTTTTAAGCCAGCGAGATCTTTTATAACAGATAGATAAGGTATAGAGAATACGTCAATGAACCCAGGAGCAACTAATTTACTCTCTCCTCTGATCACGACTTCTGGTAAGACTTCTTCCTCGAGTATCTTTTCTTCACTCACATCACTAATAAATCGGTCTCTAACCAGGACATAGCCTTTCTCAATATATTTTTTAAGGTTCTCACTCAGCGTTAATATAGATGCTTCGCTTATGAGAAGCTTTATTTTAATTCACCATCCACTTAAAATCATCTATCTATCAGTAATATAGTATTCATAGAAGATATATATGATCTCTGGAGTATTTAAGGAGTATCTAGTTAAATATATACTTATAAGCTGAGAGATATAATATATTTTTGAGTAATCCGGAGGATCATAGATGTCAAAATCACGTTCTTCTAAATCTGGAAAATCTCAGTCTAAGCCTGAATTCGATATTTTCAAACACGAGCTTGTGCCAAAGCACGAGATTGTGCCTGTGGAGGAGGCAGTTAAGATCCTGAGGGAGCTCGGAGTTAAACCTGAGGAACTGCCATGGATCAGAGCTAGCGACCCAGCTGTTATAGCAATTGGTGGAAAACCAGGTGACATTATTAGAATAATTAGAAAAAGCCCTACGGCAGGTGAGATAGTGGTTTATAGATATGTTATAGCGGGGTGATTAAATGAGGAGAAGAGTTAAACAAGAACAAGTGTATAAACCTTCTCCAGAGGATAGATGGATCTTAATAAAAGCGTTTATAGAAGAGAGAGGATTAGTTAGACAACAAATTGATTCATATAATGATTTCGTCACAAATCGCATAAGAGAGATTATTCTGAGCGATGGTGTAATAACTACACAGCTACCAAACTACTACATAAGAATTATTGATGTTCAGATTGGGAGACCTAGAGTAAGGGATGTTTCTGGAGCAATTTTAGAAGCTGATATACTCACACCCATGATGTGTAGACTTAGAAATATGACATATGCAGCACCTATCTCAATAACAATGGTTCAGGTAGAGGATGATATGAGAGGTCAGCCAGTTACTGTTGAGATAGGTGAGATACCTGTTATGGTGAGAAGTGTCCTAGACCCTATATCGAGAATAACTGATCCTAAGGAACTAATTGCTTTAGGGGAAGATCCTAAGGATCCTGGAGGATACTTCATTATAAATGGAAGCGATAGAGTTCTCGTGGCTCAAGAAGATATGGCTCCTAATAGAGTTATTATTGACAAGGTTAAGGAGGGTATAAGTGCTACACACACAGCGAAGCTTGTCTCTGCAACAAGTAGCATAAAGGTTCCATTAATATTAGATAGACATAAAGACGGGACGCTTCACATATCAACTCCCTCGATACCTGGTAAAGTGCCATTCGCAATAGTTATGAGAGCATTGGGTCTAGAGAGAGATCAAGATATAGTTTACGCGGTATCACTTGATCCAGAGATACAAAAAGAGTTGATCCCTTCACTCGTTCAAGTCTCTGAGATAAAAACCGTTGAGGAAGCACTATTATTCATCGGAAACAGAATAGCTGCTGGACAACCAAAAGAGATTAGAATACACAGAGCCGAAGAGATCATAGATAAATATCTCTTACCACATATAGGCACTACAAAAGATAAGAGACTAGAGAAAGCACTATTCCTAGGTCAAATGGCTAATAAATTACTCGAGGCCGTGATTGGTAGAAGAGGTCTCGACGACAAAGATCATTATGCTAACAAGAGAATCAGATTAGCAGGAGACCTGCTAGCAGTTCAATTCAGAGCAGCTTATAAAGCTTTTCTAAAGAATTTCAGAGAGCAATTAACTAAGGCTAAGATAAGATATAAGAAAATAACTGATAAGAACCTAGTTTCACTAGTTAGATCAGATATTATAACCGAGAGAATAAGACACGCGATGGCAACAGGCAATTGGGTTGGTGGAAGAACAGGTGTTAGTCAAATACTTGATAGAACTAATTGGATCTCTATGCTAAGTCACTTGAGAAGAGTTGTTTCACCACTAAGCAGAAGCCAGCCACATTTTGAGGCAAGAGATCTTCATGGAACACAATGGGGTAGATTATGTCCTTTCGAAACACCTGAGGGACCTAACTGTGGTTTAGTAAAGAATCTTGCTTTAATGAGTTATGTCTCAGTGGGTGTGGACGAGAATGAGGTTTTGGATGTTATACTCGATATCCGAGAAGAAGATATTAAATTAGTTCCGCTCATTGAGGTCTACTCAAGAGCTCGTAGAGGAGAAGATGTCTCAGAGTACCTGGGTTACGCTAAAGTCTTTCTTAATGGCAGATTAATCGGGTTCGTGAAGAATGGAGAAAGGTTTGTTTCATATCTTAGAGGTCTTAGGAGAAGTGGTAAACTACACTATGAGGTTAGTGTGGCTCATCTTAGAACTGATGCTCTGAATGAAATATATATAAATACTGATCGTGGAAGATTAATGAGACCTGTCCTAGTAGTTGAAGATGGTAAACTTAAGCTTACTAAAGAACTTGTGGAGAAATTAGCTAAGAAAGAGATCAAGTTCACAGATCTTCTAAAAATGGGAGTTGTTGAGCTACTTGACGCTGAGGAGGAGGAGAATGCTTATGTGGCTATGAACCCAGAAGAGATTACACAAGAACATACTCACCTAGAGATCTTTCCACCAACAATCTTTGGTGTGGCTGCATCAACAATACCCTATGCAGAGCATAATCAAAGCCCGAGGAATACTTATCAGTCTGCGATGGTTAAACAAGCCGTAGGTATATACATGGCTAATTTCCACCTAAGAATGGATTCACGTGGTCATATTCTTCACTACCCCGAGAAACCACTTGTTCAAACCAAGGCTCTTGAGTTAATAGGCTACAACGAGAGACCCGCTGGTCACAATATGGTTGTTGCTGTTATGAGTTACACGGGCTATAACATGGAGGATGCTGTTATAGTGAATAAATCAAGCGTTGAGAGAGGAATGGCTAGATCCACATTCTTCAGGACATACGTCACCGAAGAGAGAAGATATCCTGGAGGTGAGGAAGACAGAGTGGAGATTCCTGACCCTAGCTCGCATGGCTATAAAGGAAAACAGTATTATAGACTACTAGAAGGAGACGCTATAGCACCTATTGAATCCCCGGTCAAAGGCGGTGAGGTTCTGATCGGAAAAACATCGCCCTCAAGATTCATGGAGGAGATGAAAGAATTCACGGCTATCTCAGCTAAGAGAAAAGATAGCTCGGTAAGCTTAAGATATGGTGAGAGAGGGATCGTGGATCAGGTCATTATAACAACCACCGTCGAGGGACATAAGCTTATCAAAGTCAGAGTGAGAGATTACAGAATTCCCGAGATAGGAGATAAATTCGCCTCGAGACATGGGCAGAAGGGAGTTATTGGAATGCTTATACCACAGGCAGATATGCCCTACACTTACCAGGGAATAACACCAGACCTAATAATTAATCCACATGCTCTTCCATCGAGAATGACTGTGGGGCAATTAATTGAGAGTATCGCTGGTAAAGTAGCTGCCTTAGGAGGAAGATTTGTTGATGGAACACCATTCTATGGTGAGGATCCTGAGAAACTCAAGAGAGAACTGCTTCTCTATGGGTACCCGATAGATGGCACAGAACCTATGTACGATGGCAGAACTGGTGAGTTAATAGGGAACCCAATATTCATAGGAATAGTTTATTACCAGAGGCTGCATCACATGGTTGCTGACAAGATACATGCGAGAGCAAGAGGACAGGTACAGATACTCACCAGACAACCAACTGAGGGTAGAGCTAGAGAGGGTGGCTTAAGATTCGGTGAAATGGAGAGAGATGTTCTAATTGCTTACGGAGCCTCTTCACTACTTAAAGAGAGACTTATGGAGAGTAGTGATAAAACCGTTATCTGGGTATGTGAACTCTGTGGACACATAGGGTGGTATGATAGAAATAAGAAGAGACCTATATGCCCAATTCATAAGGATCAGGCTAATCTATATCCAGTTGAGGTATCTTACGCCTTCAAACTACTCCTGCAGGAGCTAATGTCTATGATGATCATGCCTAGAATTATTGTTAAGAGAAAAGTAGATGTCTATAGAGAGAGGTGGGAGCATGAGTAGTGAATTCATGATCGAGAAAATCAAATTCGGCATATTATCACCGGATGAGATTAGGAAAATGTCGGTTGTTAATATACTAACTAAAGAATTATTCGACGATGACGGTGTTCCTCTGAGAAACTCTATAATGGATCCTAGGCTAGGGGTCATTGAGCCAGGTCAGAGATGCGAGATCTGTGGAAACACGATGAGAGAATGCCCAGGCCACTTCGGTAGATTAGAACTTGCAAGACCTGTTATTCATGTTGGATTTGTTAGACACATATATGAGCTATTGAGAGCAACTTGTAGAAATTGTGGTAGAGTGAAGATCCCATCTGATTACGTGAAGAGATACGGTAGTGCTGAGAGAGCACTTGAGGAGATCTATAGAATATATAGTAAAATGAAGGATAGATGGCCTCTTCTCGCTAAGAGATTAGCAAATACTCTCAGAAGAGAGGCTATGAAAGAGTCTCAGTGCCCGTTCTGTGGAGCTAAGCAATTCAAAATCAGGCTTGAGAAGCCTACAACATTCTTTGAGGAGACTAGTGAGGGCAATATCAGACTTACACCAATTGATATTAGGCAGAGACTTGAGAAAATACCTGATAAGGATCTAGAGATCTTAGGCTTCGATCCCAGAGAAGCTAGGCCTGAGTGGATGATAATAACGGTTCTACCAATTCCACCACTAACTATCAGACCCTCAATTATTCTAGAGACTGGCGCCAGGGCTGAGGATGATCTAACGCATAAGCTAGCGGATATAGTTAGAGCAAATGAGAAATTAAAAGAGGCAATAGAGACAGGTGCTCCAAACATAATTGTTGAAGATGCTTGGGAGCTTCTACAATATCACATAACAACATACTTCGATAGTGAGACACCTGGTGTTCCTCAGGCAAAGCAGAGATATGGTAGACCTCTTAAGGGTATTGCTCAGAGATTAAAGGGTAAGGAGGGTAGATTTAGAGGAAATCTGTCTGGTAAAAGAGTTGATTTCTCCTCGAGAACAGTCATTAGCCCAGACCCCTACCTAGGGATAAATGAGGTTGGTGTACCAATAGATGTTGCGAAGATCCTCACAGTCCCAGAGAGAGTGACTACTTGGAATATCGAGAAACTCCGAAGAAATGTTATTAATGGTCCATATAATTGGCCAGGAGCTAATTACGTTATTACCCCCGACGGAAGAAGAATTGATCTTAGGTTTGTTAAAGATAGAAACTCATTAGCTCAAGAGATTGCTCCTGGATGGATCGTTGAGAGACATTTAGAGAATGGAGATATAGTGTTATTCAATAGACAACCTAGTCTGCATAGAATGAGTATTATGGGCCACATAGTTAGAGTTCTCCCGGGAAGAACATTTAGACTGCATCTAGCAGTGTGTCCACCTTACAACGCTGATTTTGACGGAGATGAAATGAATCTACACGTGCCACAGAATGTTGAGGCTAGAACAGAAGCAAGAGTTCTTATGCTTGTCCAGAAGCAGATACTCTCACCGAGATATGGTGGACCAATAATTGGTGGTATCCAAGATTATGTGAGTGGAGCATATGTACTCACGTCAAAAGCAACACTATTAACAAAAGAAGATGTAGTGGATCTTCTGGCGGCGGCTAATTACATTGGTGAAATACCTGAGCCAGCTATTTTATCACCTAAGAAACTCTGGACAGGTAAACAACTTATTAGTCTATTCCTCCCGAAAGACTTTAATTTCAGAGGTCCAGCGAAGATTTCTGGAGGTATAATGAGTTGTAATGATTACGAGTGCTTCTGGGACTCGTATATCTTGGTTAAGAAAGGTATGCTTCTATTCGGGGTATTAGATAAGAAAGCTATTGGTTCTCAAGAACCAGAGTCTCTTCTACACTTCTTGGTCAGAGAATACGGAGATGAAGCTGGCAGAAGATTTATTGATAATGTCTTCAGAATGTTTCTAAGAGCTCTAGAGAAGAGAGGTTTCACAATGTCATATGATGATATCGAGATCCCCGAGGAGGCTAAGAAGGTTATCGCTGAGATCATCCAAGAAGCTTCTAAGAAAGTATATGAATTAATAGATCTCTATAAACAAGGTAAGTTAGAGCCTGAGCCAGGAAGAACTCTTGAGGAGACATTAGAGATCAAGATTATGGAAGACGTGCTTAGAGTAGCTAGAGAGAGAAGTGGTGAAATAGCTGTTAAATACATGGATCTTATGAATAATGTCTTTATAATGGCTAGAACAGGTGCTAGAGGATCAACACTTAATATAACTCAAATGGCTGCTACATTAGGTCAGCAATCTATTAGAGGAGCTAGAATAAGTAGAGGATTCAGAGATAGGTATCTATCACACTTCAAACCAGGGGATCTAGGCGCGATGGCAAGAGGATTTGTAGCAAATAGTTTTAGAGATGGTTTAACACCAACTGAGGTATTCTTCCACGCAGCAGGTGGTAGAGAGGGTCTAGTTGATACTGCTGTGAGAACATCACAGAGTGGATACATGCAGAGAAGATTAATTAATGCATTACAGGATCTCTATGTGGAATATGATGGAAGTGTTAGAGACGTGGAAGGAAATCTAATACAAGTTATATATGGAGAGGATGGAATAGATCCGATGAAAGGTATACATGAGAAATCAGTTGATGTCGATAGGATAATTGAGAGAGTTGCTGGGTGGAGACTATAATGAGACTTAAGAAGTTCTCTGCTGAGGAAATAAGTAAATTAATAGATGAGAAAGCACCATTCTTACCCAAGAAAGTTAAAGATGAATTAGTGTCTAAGCTTACAGCACAAGAATTCTCCAGGGACGAGATAATCAAGATCATTGATTTAGCCGCGGAACAATATCTAACAAGTCTGATAGAGCCTGGGGAGGCTATTGGGACAGTTACTGCTCAGAGCATAGGTGAGCCGGGAACTCAGATGACCCTAAGAACATTCCACTACGCTGGTGTAAGAGAATTGAATGTAACCCTGGGATTGCCTAGATTTATTGAGTTAGTAGATGCTAAGAAGACACCCTCAACACCTATTATGTATGTTTACCTAAACGAGAAGTATAAATATGATAAAGAAAAGGCTTTGGAGGTGGCGAGAAAACTTGAGTTGACAACTGTAGATAATGTTGCAGCTGAGATCTCAACAGATCCTTATGAGGGAGCTATAGCTGTCAGACTTGACCCGGAGTTCTTAGAGGATAAGGGTGTGACAGTTCAGCAAGTGGCGTCAGTTCTTAAGAAATACGGTGATGTAGAGATTTCTAAGGAAGATCCCTATTTAATTTATGTGAGAGTTGGTGAAACAGATCTTTTCAAATTAGAGAAGCTTAAGAACAAGATTTTGAAAACCAAGATCAAGGGTGTTAAAGAAATCAAGAGAGCTATTGTGAAGAAAATAGGTGATGAATACGTTATAGTCACAGACGGCTCTAATCTAAAAGCTGTTCTCAAAATGAAAGAAGTTGATCCTTACAGAGTCTACACAAATAATATAAAAGAGATCGAGAAAGTTCTGGGTATAGAAGCGGCTAGGGCAGCGTTAATAAGAGAAATGGCGAATGTATTAAGAGAACAAGGTTTAGACGTAGATATCAGGCACCTCATGTTGGTAGCTGACATAATGACTTACACAGGATCTGTGAGACAAATAGGTAGACACGGAGTGACAGGTGAGAAAGAGAGTGTTTTTGCTCGAGCAGCCTTTGAGATAACCGTTAGACATCTGCTAGATGCAGCAACAAGAGGAGAAGAAGATAAGCTGAGAGGAGTTGCTGAGAATGTTATAGTTGGTCAACCAATGCCTATAGGAACTGGGAGAGTAAAATTTTTTATGAGATTAACTAGAAGTGATTTAGGTGGCGATAATGTCAGCTCAGAGTAGTTTATCGATTGATGAGGTTCTCAGAGAAATAATAAAGACTGGGAAAGTAGTTATTGGCTTCAGAAAAACTATTAAGTATGTAAAGACAGGAAGATTAAAAGCGGTTGTGGTAGCAAGGAATATTCCTCGTGAGATGTTCTCTGAGATAATATATAATGCTAAACTCAGTGAGATACCAGCGATAATTTACGAGGGAGGCTCCATGGATCTTGGTGCATCAATAGGTAGACCTTTTCCTGTGTCAAGTATTGGAATAATAGATCCTGGAACAGTATCTATTGAGAGAATCAGAGAATTAGCTTCGAGAACTTCTTAAGAGGATCCTAAATGCCGGAGATTAAATTAACTATTGATGAAATGAGATACATATCACTTTTCCAAGATCTAACAGGAGTAACAGTTAGAGACTGTATAATTGATAACGATAGTGGAACAATAATATTTATTGTTAAAGAGGGCGAGGGAGCACTAGCGGTTGGTAAAGGAGGATCAAATGTTAAAATGGCTAAGAAACTCTTGGGCAAGAATATTGAGATAATCGAATACTCTGATGACTTCGAGAAATTCGTTAGAAATATCTTTATGCCTGCTAGAGTAGCATCTATAAGAAAAGTTCAGCAAGGAGGAAAAACAGTCTTATACGTGAATGTTCACCCAGATGACAAAGGAGTTGCTATAGGTAGAGGTGGGAGAAATATTCATAGAGCAAAACTAGTGCTTAAGAGATACTATGATATTGATACAGTAATTGTTGTTTAGATGATCTTTCATGAGAGAAGTTGAGTATTTAAGTAATTCAATAAAATGATTAGAGGGAAGTAGATGCCTGGGAGCAAAGCCCCTAAAGGTCTCTTTGCCGCGAGGAAACTAAGGAGAAAAAGACTGAAGTTTAGATGGAGTCAGAGAGAGTTTAGAGTAAGAATGCTTAGACTAAAAGAAAAATATGATGCACTAGAGGGAGCTCCTATGGCTAGAGGAATAGTTCTCGAGAAAGTAGGCATCGAGTCTAGACAACCTAACTCAGCACTTAGAAAATGTGTTAGAGTTCAACTTGTTAAGAATGGTAAAGTGGTCACAGCATTCGTCCCCGGAGACGGAGCAATTAATTTTATTGCTGAACATGACGAGGTTATTATAGCGGGTATAGGAGGCACCAGAGGAAAGTCTATGGGTGATCTCCCTGGAGTGAAGTATAAGGTTATTATGGTTAATGGAGTTTCTCTAGATGCTCTATTGAAAGGCAAGAAACAGAAACCAGTTAGATAATCTTATTTAATACTGAGGTTCTTCTTCAAATCTTCTCTCTTGCTCGTCTACCAATTCTGACTTAACGTACGCAGGAATATTAAGTAAATATGCCAAAAACAGTGCATGGCTAGGAACCATTCTCTTAACAATCCTATACCCATCTCCTTTGATATAGATACTTGCTGTGTAAAGATTGGTTTCTCTATTCAGCTCGTCTATAACAACCATCTCAATTTTTTCTCTGAGAGATCTCAGATCGTCTTTAAATATCTGAATTATGTCAAAGAAAGTCTCTCTATCATTATAGATCTCTTCTTCACCTCTTAATCTCATTATTCCTAACATAATTTCCATTGGAATATAGTATAGAGAGAATGTTCTCCCATCCTCTAAGTCGCATTGAAGAACAGGAACTTGGACAGGGGGTGGGGTTAAGTAAGCATATAGATCAACTATCTTAATTAGATCGTTTCTTGATTGTTTCTGCAAATAAATCAACTCTTACTATAATATTATCTTCTGTAAGTAATAAGCAATATAGATTAGTTCTGCTTATATCCTACTTTATAAAATGAATATGGGTTACTCAATGAGTAGCTTAGAGCAAGAACTCATTGAAAGTGCTATATCAATTGAGGAGCTTAAAGTATTCGGTAAGTGGCCAACTGTTGGTGTGGAGGTAAGAGATCCGAGTCTTAAGAAGTATATTTGTCTCAAACCAATTATTGTTCCACACACAGGAGGCAGACATGAGCATGTTAGATTTGGTAAAGCAGAGGTTCCTATTGTTGAGAGATTAATTAATAATCTAATGAGAAAAGCTAGAAACACTGGAAAAAAGAATATGACCTATAACATTGTGGCTAAGGCATTTGATATAATATATCTACGAACCAAGCAGAACCCAATCCAGGTACTGGTTAGAGCTATAGAGAATGCTGCACCTAGAGAAGAGACTACGAGAATTATGTATGGAGGAATAATTTATCACGTGGCAGTTGATGTGTCTCCGCTCAGAAGAGTTGATTTAGCACTTAGACACATAGCGGAGGGAGCTCGGTTATGTGCTTTTAGATCTCCTAAGCCGATTGAGGAGTGTTTAGCAGACGAGATAATAGCTGCCTATAACAACGATCCTAAGAGTTTTGCTATATCAAGAAAAGACGAGATCGAGAGAATTGCTCTGAGCTCTAGATAAGGTTTTTTTATGGAGAAAACTGTTTCCGAGACCTATTTCTTCACGTCTCATCTAGTTATGCCTAGACACGCGAATCCTCTGGGAATACTCTTTGGAGGCTACATGATTGATTGGATGATTGAGGCAGCAACGCTAAACACTATGAGGCTCTCGGGAAAAAATACTGTTGTTGGCTATATAGATAACCTATTCTTCATTAACCCAATATCAATAGGAGACACAGTGTTCTACAGGACTTGGATCGGTAGAGTAAGAAGAAGGTCTATGGAGGTTATTATAGAAGCAATTGTTAGAAGCAAAGAGGGCAAATACTTCTTAGCCTCTACAGCAAAAATGATACTTGTTGCTGTAGGAAGCGATGGGAGGCCTGTGGAGGCAGGTCTCAGAGTAGTAGGTAAAGAGGATTGGGAGTTGAGTATAATAGATCAGTTAAGTAAATGGAGAATCCAAGTAGATGAGATAATTAAATCATCCGAGAAAAAATCAGAGACATCATATTTCTTGTCAAAGCACAGTGTATCTAGTATGCGAAGAGTATCCTATGAGGACGCGATGCCTGCAAACATTATGTACGCAGGTAGTCTCCTAAGATACATAGATGAGTTATCGAGTATACTAGCGTTTAGCTATGCTGAAGGTGTTGCTGTGACCGCATCAATTGATCAGCTGATCTTTAAGAAACCAATATACGTAGGAGACATAATCAAACTAGTATCAATGATTACGAGAACATGGAGAACATCAATGGAGATAAAAACACTAGTACTGAGACAACAAAACACAAGAGAGGAGTTATTAGTTGAGTGCTACTCAACATTCGTGAAATTAAGTGAATCAGGTAAACCAGCCGAGTTAAAGCCTTTTGAACCAGCAACACCTGAGGAATATGAGGAGTGGGTTAAAGCTGATGAGAGAAGAAAACAGAGACTCGAGCTTATGAAGAAAATAAGTTATTTCAGAAATAAAGAATTAGCTGATTTCAACATAAAAGATCCTAGACCAATTATAAAGAATATTGTTTGAAAATAGAATCCATCTCATGTAGTTGGGTACCTAAGCACCTACTAGAAGAACATATGAAAGCACCGTTTTCCACCTCCACCCTTAAAAACTAAGTAGAGTTCACAGGGAAAATATAAAAAATTTTTTAGATCGCTAAGAAGATAAAATATTATTCGGAGCAAATATTCCCTTATTAACAAATGGTTTGTTCTAAATATTTTTCTATAAAAATTTTTTAAATATCTTTTAGTGAATGTTTATTCTTACGTAGGATCCTGTGTAAATATTGGTAATACCTATGATTTTTAAACTTTATTTAGTTAATAATCTGTTATATCTGGATCATATAGAAATCCTATTTATATAAATAAAGTATACTATAGTAACAATACATGATTCAGATGATCTGCGTTAGATTTATATACCTCCTAAAGAGAATATATATACATGGAGAGTGTGAATAAATATGACAGAGAAAATAAAATTCTTCGACATAGTAGCTAAGAAACCATTTGAAACAGACAAATACGAAGTCGTTGTTAAAGAAACAAAAGGCGGTAGAAAAGTAAGAATCGCATTTGCAACAAGTCCTTACACAGGTAAGAGAATCGCCAGAATCTTAGGTCCAGCTAAGTAAAATAATGATTCTATCCATAACTTAAATTAAATAATTTTTCTTTTTTTAAAATTGTTGATGTTATGAACAGCCAAATTCTTTCTCTTTGATAAGATTTTTAAGTATTTATCGCTATTTTTTCAGGAAAGGTGTCTAAATGAATATGTATAAACTATTAGCAATAATCCTAATGGCGATAC
>JBMFLZ010000026.1:0-19962 GCA_049970935.1 Sulfolobales archaeon
TCATACTCCTTATAGAATAAGTAGAGTAGTAATATGAATAATGTATCGAATAACGGGGCTACTTGAGCCATATAGAAACTATACTCAGAGTGATTTCCTGCGAACCATATGATCACGTAGCCCAGCCACGTCCCATATGATAATATCATCAATAGGATCACATCTTCATATACCTTGATCAAGTCTCTGTATCTTACGAAGAATATTACCGAGGCTATAGATAGAATAATTGCTCCTAAGTAAATAATTATGTTGCCTCTTATGGGGGTATCTGGGTTAATGGTTACATAAAATGGGTTGGATCCTATAAACCACTCCCAAGGAGCCGATATAGGCGGTCCCTCACCGGGTCTCGTCTTAGTTGATAGATGCCATGATAATGCTCCTACAACACTTCTACTCCACCACTCAGATGCTCCAAACAATATCATAATAGGTATGTTGAGAAGTATGTATACGATTAATGGAAGTGCTACGTAGTAAAATAAACTTTTCATGAGGCTTCTACGAGTAGCTACTGAAATAAATAGACTTGGTAGTGCCACGAAGAAACCACTCATTTTAGAGGCTCCTCCAAGTCCAATAAATAATCCTGCCAACAGATCTTTTCTTAAACAAACAAATATTGTTGATAAAACTGTGAAAAACGCTACATAGGGCTCGAGCATCGCTAATCCATCCATATACACGTTCACAGGATCCATGAGAATAGTTAGTGAAGCTAGTATCCCGAAAACAGGCTCTTTAGTTAATCTATAGACAAATACCCCAATAATAAAAACCTTAAGCACCCCGAAGAGAATTGATGGAAGTCTCCAGTAGAAAGGTTTATCTCCGAATATCATCATTGAGTACATAATGAAGTATTTTGCTAGCGGAGGATGCTCTAGATTGTAGTAAGTATCGATATCTCCAGCATCGCCGTAGACGTAGCCTGGTCTCAAATACTTGATCTCTGGTAATTTGCTAAGATCCTCTAATTGCGTTAAGTTATTAGTCTCAATGTATATTGCTTTGATCTTTGATAGTGTCTGAAGAATCTTTACATCAGGATACGAACTATTTATTAATGAAATCACTTCCTGAGTATCAGCCTCAGGTTTAATGAATATAGTTGCTGTGTAAGGTTTTGTTAACTTAGGCTCAGCACCCATTAGATAAAGTAGATTTCTTGCTGAGTCCACATACCATATCTCATCAGATATATAGCCATTGTAATATGGAGTATTGTAGTAATACAGAAACGCAACTAAGCCATAGACTATGGATAGAGAGGCTATTATTAAGAGGGTTCTAGCGTATGTTAATCTCATATGTAGTTCTCACAATTATTTCTGAGAAAATACTTTATATTTGCTATATTCAACTATACTCGTTAAGAAACCTAGACTAGGACTAGACTAAACTAGAGGTACTGGGTCCGTGAGCTCTGCTTGATTTAATCGGATCTTATTACTCTATTTGAGGGGTAGTCTCGTTCTATTAATTTTTCTCGATGACCAAGCATAACTTCTTAATCTCTTTGATCTACCAAAACCACATGCGGCGCAATATCCTTTTGAAACATTGAATGCTACTCTACCACATCTTCTACATTTAATATGTGTCACTTTCTTTGATCTTTTACCCATTGAAGGAGTTCCTTTAGTTATTTTAAATCACCTCCTCAACTTACGGGGGATATTAAGACAACATTCTCTCCTCGTATAACTACTGTACCAAGTCTTCTTGATGTTCCGTCATCTCTTACTTCTTCAGCGTCATCTAACACTATGTTTAGATGTATATCGAAGCTCCTTAATTTTCCTCTTAGATTTCTATCGCCTCTTAATTTTATCAACACTATTTTTCCAATGGATTCACTTAGTACTTTTGCGGCAACCTCACTCACTTCAGCCACCAGTCTCTCAATGCTTCAATATACTATATTTGTGGGGAATATAAAAGCTTCACCTTCTTTACTAAAGCGATAGTGTCAATGTCAGTATACTGTTAATATCAATATGTGTCAGCTATTACCTCTTTGGATTCCTTAGAGTATTGCTTAAGGATCTTTTTTAATTCAGAAACGATCTTTTGTTTCTCGTAATCAACGAGATCTTTATGATGTTTCTTAATATGATCCTCTGGAAACACATTATAGAGTTTCTTTCCACAGACCTTACACATCTCAGGTCTCTGACTTCTATCAATATAAACTTCTGTTTTCTCAAGGATCAGAGGAACCGTGATCTTAATTAATAAATTAGCCATAGATCTACTGCCAGCTTTATCGTAGATTCTTTGAGCAAATCCTCTGAACTGATATTTAGATAAGCCATATGTGCTTGATATCGTTGTTGGTGACGCGAGACCATCAACGTACTCTAGTAATGCTCTCAAGAACTCTGGTCTACCAGCCATTTTCTTAAGAACTAAATACTCAAGTACCTCTGAAATATTGTTGCTTGCCATGGTCTTCAATACATAATGATTAATCATTACACTCTAAAAACTTCTCCTAGCAAAGATCTAGTTATATACTGGAATTAAGTAATTTAACACATAATACTCTAAGGTAATACTTCGCCACATATCCTTCAATGAACTTATGATTTAGAAATTTTGCATATGCTTCTAATAAATTTCTCCACGACCTCACTCAAATTTCTAATCTTAGCATCCAAGGTAACTGGAGAATTATTTTCAAGGAGGTTCAGAAGCCTAATGTATATCTTTATAGCGTCTCTAATAAAATCACTTCTACTGTTATAGCCATATTTATTCTTGTAATATGTTAACTCCTTAAATAACTCATCGCTAATTTTTAAAGTAATTATTCTAGACTCATATCTCTTTTTCACCGTTCTCATAACATTATCGCTAAGGATCTCTTCATACTCTAATAATTGAGGATTCTTGCTGTCAGTTACTTCGATAACTCTTCTCACCTACTAATACTAGACTGAGGGTTCTATATAAATACTTCATGTAAACTAATTGAATTAGCTTAATTAAGAGATCTTTAGGATCAGAGAATTAACTTCTTTAATTCCATGGAGATAGTAATAGGATCACTAAAGTTAGTAGTTGATGCGTATAGAATCACGAACAAGGGGGCTATGGATACAATCTCTCGGGGTCTCTGGGTAGTAGTCTAGCCTCTCTAATATTATCTAATCTCAGAAGTTGCATTACGACTCTCTCAAGTCCTATACCCGCGCCTCCATGCGGTGGTGCGCCGTATTTAAAGAATTCTAGATAGAACCAGAAGTTATCTGGGTTCAAACCTTTCTCTTTTAACTGTGAGATTAATACGTGATATCTATGTTCTCTCTGACTGCCTGTGGCAACCTCTAATCCTCTGAATAATAGATCAAATCCATATGTGAATCTAGGATCATCTTCTCTCCTCATTGTATAGAAAGGTCTCGTCTTCCATGGATAATCCGTTACGAACACAAGATCTGAGTCGTATTTCTCTAGAGAATACATCCAAGTGATCCTCTCTCCCTCAGAATCTAATTCTTCGCCCTCAGGAATTTTCTTTCCGTAGTTCTCAAGGATCTTATATAACTCTCTTATAGAGATCCTCGGAAATCTCTTTGGCATTCTCGGAGGCTCGACTCTTAATTCTCTCTCTATTCTCTTACCCAAGCTACTATCCATGACACCCTCTATGACATGTCGAAAAGCCTCCTCAGCAACATCCATGACATCATGATAATCCTTTATGAAACCGACTTCATAATCAATTGAGTGATACTCTGTCAAATGTCTAGTTGTGTGATGTTTCTCAGCTCTGAACACAGGACCTATCTCAAAGACTTTCTCGAAGCCTGCTATAACACTCATTTGCTTATAGAACTGTGGAGATTGGGCTAAGAACGCTGGTTTATCAAAATAAACTATTGGGAAAACCTCGGCACCGCCCTCAGTCGCGCCACCAACAATCTTTGGTGTAAAAATCTCTACGAAACCCTTTGAAATAAAGTACTCTCTAAATAATCTCGCTACCTCAGACTCTACACGAAATATCAAATTAATCTTTGGGTTTCTGGTATCGAGCCATCTCCATCTAAGTCTAGTAGATAAATCAGAGGAGGTGCTATTCTCAACCTCAATTGGTGCTGGCTCAACTACCTTAGATAAGATCTCTATTTTCTCAGCAGAGATCTCGCCACCGCCTGGGGCCTGAGGATTCTTTTTAAATAATCCTATGACCTTAATAACATCTTCTCTATCTAATTTCTCTATTAGTTGTAGAACCTCGTCAGGAGCCTCTCCTTTCTTAGCTATGACCTGGATATAACCTTCACGATCTCTTACTAGCACAAATTTTATTCTCCCAAG
Organism: Sulfolobales archaeon; assembly: GCA_049970935.1. Taxonomy (GTDB): domain Archaea; phylum Thermoproteota; class Thermoprotei_A; order Sulfolobales; family AG1; genus WYEN01. The sequence goes on from JBMFLZ010000026.1 coordinate 4,333, forward strand.
ATCTCTTATTCTAGCTACCCAACCATAGATCTCGTATCTCTCGCCATCAACTCCTCTCTCTAGAATATCTGAGGTATAATACTTCTTCACGATTATCCCTAATTCACTAATGTTTATAGGCTAAAAAGAAAAATAATGGTCTTAGTCAAACACAACTCATATATGAAATCGTGCTCTTACTCTTGGTCTATGTTCTTAACTGAAGATAAACCCTGATCATGTTATCAGATATATATACTGCAAAGAATCTTTGGATGCCTTATTAAATAATTATAGACACATATGGATGGGGGTTTATATGAGTGGATTAACTGTAGCGATACTCGCAGGTGGTTTCTCAGAGAAACTACATTTATTGTCTGGTGAGATAAATAAAACCTATATAAAGATCATGGGTAAAAGTATCTTAGAATATATTCTAGAATCTCTTAAGGATATTAATCCACAGAAGATAATTCTGATAACAGATGATGTGGCAAAAGGAGAAGAAATTATTAAAGGAAGAATCATTGCCCCCGAGACAAGAGTTCAAAAGCAGAGTGGTGCAGGTATATTAGGTGCCTTTAAGACTGTAGGAGATCTTCTCACAAAAGAGGATCAATTCATACTGGTTGTCTACGGAGATATTATTGTGAGTGGTGAGGCATACAGATCTATTGTAGCTCATGTCGATGAATTACGTGAGAGAGATCTGGGAGGAGTATTTCTTGGAGTTGCTGAAGAGCCTAGAAGAAATCACTGGTTAATTGAGTCAGACGAGAGAGGATTTGTAAAAAATGTTTCACCATCAACAATTAGTGTCTCAGGGTACATTGCTGGCGGCATCTATTTAGTCAGAAGAGAATTTTTTGAGTTAGTTGATAAATTCGATGAGTTATATAAGATATTTAATGAGTATGTGAGGAAATATAGAGTGAAGCTTCTTCACTGGGGTCATTACTGGGTTGATATCGGTTCCCCATGGGATCTTCTCAAAGCAAATTATGTGTTGCTAAGCGAATTAAGAGTATCGAGAATTCATTCTAGCGCTAAGATCTCTCAGAGAGCAATTATTGAAGGTCCCGTCATTATCGAGGAGGATGCAGAGATTGATCATTACGCATTAATCAAGGGTCCTGTGTACATAGGTAGAGGGGTCTTCGTGGGAGCATACTCATTTATTAGAGATCACACCAGTATTGGGGATGAAGCCTCTATAGCTTCAAATGTTGAGATAAACAGATCTTTTATTATGCATAGAGCAACTATTGGTAGAGGTAGTTATGTTAGCTACACAGTTATTGGTTCAGAAGCGGTTTTAGAGCCTAATGTATTGATTAAATCAGTTTCCCCGAGAGAGTATGAGGAGGCGTATAAATCTATTATCAGAGGAAGAAGATATCTGAAGCTAGGCGCGGTTGTCTATGGCAAGGCTCGTGTCTCAGCTGGGAGAGTTTTAGAGGCTGGTGAAGAAGTGGAGAGAGAATAGTTTTAAAAAAGAATTAGTTTCGAGAAAAATTTATCTCTTGTCAATTGGGACATATTCTTTATCTAATTCTCCAACGTATAGATCGAGAGGTCTTATTAGTCTGGGATCTTTCAGATACTCCATTGCTTTAGCGGTCCAGCCAACAATTCTTGAGGCTGCGAATATTGTTGTGAAGTACTCTGGGGGTATGCCTAGTGCTGTGTAGGCTATGGGTGTGTAATAGTCTATGTTGGGTTGTATATCCATTCTGCCTCTCTCAGCAAACACTTTTAGAGCTACTTCTTCTAATTTGATCGCGATCTCATAAAGTAGCTTAGGTTCACCACCATAGATCTTAGCTATTTCACCGTCTAACTCCTTCATGATTCTTGCTCTAGGATCATACGTCTTGTATACTCTATGACCCATACCCATAATTCTTCTCTTGGCAGCAAACGCTTTCTCGACCCACTCCTCAACTTTATCAGGACTACCAATCTCCTTAAACTGATAATAAGCAGCTTCAGCAGCGCCTCCGTGTAGAGGTCCTTTTAGAGTGGCTATTCCACTAACAACTGCGGAGTAAATATCTGAGAGTGTAGAGATCGTCACCAATGAGGCGAAAGCTGAGGCGTTCATACCATGCTCAGCGTGTAGAATGAATATAACATCCATTACCTTTTTCTCAAACTCTGTTGGTCTCTTTCCATGCATCATGTATAAGAAGTTTTCGACGTGTGAATAATCTTTTCTAGGAGGTATGTAATCTAATCCTCTAGAGAATCTATACATCGCAGCTATTATTGAGGGTGCTTTAGCAAGTATTCTCACAGATTTCCTGAGATTAGACTCAGGTGTATTTACAGCAACCTCGGGATCGAATGCTGCCAGATAAGAGACAGCGGTTCTTAGAATATCCATTGGATGAGCCTTAAGTGAAACCATTTTCTTAATAACATCAAGAACCTCTGGTGGAAGATCCCTGGCCTCACTCATGAAAGCCTTGAATAGCTCTAATTCATCTTTTTTAGGTAGTCTAAGATGGTATAGCAGAAAAGCAACCTCCTCATATGTAGAGTTCTTAGCTAATGTATCAATTGAGTACCCAACGTAGTAAAGCCTTGATCTGTGGCCATCTATGAAACTTAGTCTAGTCTCGGTAACATATATGCCTTCTAAACCTTTGTAAACTTTTGGTTTCTCAGCTTCTGTAGACATTCAAAAACACCCTTCAAGTAATAGAATTGGTTTGGGAGAAAATAAATATTTTCAAATCTTTATTAATGTGTTATGATGATCCTGATTGTGTGTATAAAAAATTCTTGTAGCCTAACAAAATCTGAATTAATCAATTAAAAATTTTGGAGTTAATTTAAGAATATTCTGATCAGATATATAGGTATTTGTAGATTAATTCAGTAATTTATGTCTTTCTTATGTCTATAACTCCACACAAATTCTGTACTAATCACATAATTAGCTACAAAGCCTAGGACTATTCCTATGAAACTAGCGATCAAGTAAAAGATAAAGAAACTAAGCAAGACAGTTACTGAGTAATTAATTAATAAACCAGTTAATTGTGCTGTGTGATACTCTATAAGTCTTCTAAACCAACCCTTATATTTCTTATCTCCACGAAATGTCCAGAGATCATTAAAAATGAAATTAGAGATAAGAGATGCTTCAACAGATACCGCATATGAGATATAAGTAGGATACATCATTACCTTGTGTAGGAAATATAGAATACTCCAATTGACACCTATTCCACTAACACCTACTATAGCGAATTTAAGTATTTTATAGTCGCTTAGCCTGAGGATCTGTATTAGGAAGCGGATGATCTCTAAAAGACCTAGTTTACTCACTCCTCGGGTTCTTCTTTTGAAAATGTAGGGGTGCTCATATATACTTGATATATTTCCTCTAACCACTATCTCTAGTAGAACCTTAGATCCTTCTCCTCTTAATTTTGATGTATCAACCTTTTCTTTTTTGAATAAGAAGTATCCTGACATAGGATCTCTTATTCTCCTGGCGTGAGGAACAATTATTCTTGCTATGAGAGAAGCTGTTTTTGAAATAATTCTCCTATGGAGACCCCAACCCTCAACACCTCCTCCTCTCACGTATCGGGAGGCGATTACTAAGTCATAGTTTTTCTCTAAGGCTGCATTCAACATATTAATAAGCTCCTCAGGTGGATGCTGAAGATCTGCGTCCATTACTGCCACATATCTGCCTCTAGCCTCTTTTATACCAGTTACGATAGCTGATCCTATCCCTCTAGTGTTTTCTCTCACAATAACGATGCCATCGAGATCTAATCTATGTAGATTCTCATAGGCTATTCTCCATGTATTATCTGGTGAATTATCGTCTACAATAATTATTTCATAACATCTGTCCCCGAGCTCTTTAGACAAGTTTTTTAATCTGCTCAGGACCTCTGGTATGTTCTCTGCCTCGTTATATGTGGGGATAACAATTGATAGAAAATAACTGCTCTCATTTGCGCATTTTCTATTCTCTAATTTCCTCATTAGTATCACGGTAAGTTATGTTTCACCGAGTATCTTCTTAAGCATTGGATATGCTTCTAGAGCTCTCTCGTATACTATGAGTGTGTAGAATTGCTCGACTATACCCACGGCTAGTAATATCCCTGTTCCTGTTCCATATGTTGTGAATATATCTGCCACAATAACTATGGAGACAACAATTAGTGTACTGAGAATAGTTAGTGGATAAATGTATTTTGCTAATAGAGCTTCAAGAACCTTTGGGTTTCTTCTTAAACCAGGTATCTCTAGACCAGAGGCAATTAATCTCTCGGCTTGCCCCGACGGGTTTAATCCCGCAACCTCTATCCACATCAAACCGAACATCACGGCTAGTAAGGCGAATAATGCTATGTGAACAGCTACTCTACCAGGATCCGCGAGTATCTCATAGAAGCCATTAATAGGTCTCAGATAATACATTGCCCAACCAAAGAATTGGGCTACAGAGGGATTGTATGATGCGATGCTATAGAATATGTATAGATCGCTGTATAGAATAGATACTAGTAGAACCGGTAGATTTGTTACATAGAGAAACTGTAGAGGAACTCTTGTTCTAATGCCTCTCAGTCTCTGTGTGGTGACTGGTATATAAACCTTCATTCTCTGAAGATAAATGAGAGAGATCATTACTACAATGAGTGCTACTAGACCCATTAAATTAGGTAGATAAACGCCGTTACTGAATCTAACCATTATATTCTCAAAGGAGTATCCACTATTGTAGCTGCTCCAGATCAAGTATGGAACAAAACCAAAGGGCTCTGAACTTCCAGTTCCTGCAGGTAGTGGAGAGAATAATCTGTTAAAAACATCTCGAGCAACACCTGCTAATATGAATAGAGATATACCACTCCCAATACCCCAACCCATCTGAAGAGCTTCATCCATTAGCATAATTAGATAAGTAGCCACCACTAGCTGAACCCAGACAGCTAATCTAATCCAGAAGCTAGCAGATACATCGAAAATAGGGTTAGGACCAGTAGTTGTCCAGAATTGTGGTCCCGCTAACACGTATCCCCCCGCCTCTACGCCTGCGACTATGAGAGCAAGAGTTTTTTGAGATAATGTGAATTTTCTTCTATCCTCAGGCTTGGAGAGGTCTAGTGATATGAGCTTTGAACCAACTAAGATCTGCATTATTAAACCAGCCGTCACTATAGGGCCTATACCTAATTGAGCTAGTGTTCCTCCTGACATCGCGAATACTATCTGAACTATTTGAGGAAGTTGTGTCAAGAGCCTAGGCGGGTGCTCTATACCGTAGAGAGGTATTGCTGTCATAAACATATAAAGGATCAGCGCTATGCCTGTGAATAATAGTCTCATTCCTAGTGATGGTCTAATCTTTGGTCTAGCTACACCAGGTAAATACTCTCCTGCCTTGGCTAAGGCACCTAATACATCAGGCAATAGTTTCTACACCGCTAATTAAATTATGTACAAAAACCTTATTATTAATTAATTCCTAGTAAGTTAAAATCAATAAATGGGATACCCCAGATAGTTACGTGGATGAAGAAGGGTGCAAAAACTGATTATGTGATGAACGCGCTCTTCGCGGACACTAGATCTCATATTCATTTTTAAGATTTCTAACCTATTTTCTATAAAGAGGCGAAGTGTTTGGCTCACATGCTAATAAGTAATCTAGATGAATGGATTAAGATGCAGAGGAGAATGCTAGAAGCATTTAAGCAATTAAATGAAGAGATCTTGTCAGGCGGAGATAGACTTCAAATAGTGCTGGCCACAAGAGCTGTGTTTCAACACATGATCAAGACCTTAAGAGCTTTCGATCAATGGTTGCAGGATCCTATAATACTATCTAGTTTAGATAGATCAAGTCTTGAGCAAGTTTGGAAAGCAATGTACGATATTGCAGTTAAGCTACTGGAGCTCGATATATCGCATACCTCAAGTTTCAGAGAGATGGCTGCAGCAATGATCAGAGAAGGTAAACTCACACCCTTAATGGCTCTCAGATTGGGGACTCAACCAACTTCAGAGGAGGTAGAAAAAGAGAGAAGACCTATAGTGACTATGTGAGTAAAAGATTTGATAATATTTATATCCGAGTTTCTACTATCAAAAACCTGTACGATTTAGTAATTTTACTGGTTCGAAAGATTGTATGGAAGTCCTTTCTTAAGAACCTCTTCAGGGATATAATCCTTATACTTCTTCAAGAACTCAATATCTTCTTTCTTACTCCTATACTCATCAGGGAGCATCCTAGGTATCTCGTTAATTATTGGATACCATCTATTGCACTTCGGGCATATCAATATTCCTTCAGAGATTTCATACTTGAAACATTCTTCACACGGGGGTTCCTCGCCTTTATCTTTTAATTCTCTTATCTCTCTGCCAAGAAAAGAGCAGTAGAGTTCGCAAACAGGTTTTCTTCCTCTAAATTCTCTATTGTATGTGTTTCTTGAGAAGACTATTAGTTTCAGAGGGAATGTTTTACAGATTGGGCATGCAAGAAGATCCATTAAACGATACTTCATAATCTATCAACCACCGAGAGAATCTCCTTAAGAACCTCCTCTGCCTTATCTCTTGTTTTAGCCTCAATCATTATTCTTAGGATAGGTTCTGTTCCGGAGGGTCTCACCAGGAACCAGTAGTCCTCTCCAATCACCTTAACCCCATCAACTGTTATGAGCCTCTCGTTAGAGTAGATCTTCTTCAACTCATCAAGTACTCTCCTAGTCTTCTCGGGATTAGTGGGTCTTTTAGTCTTTATAACGTGTAGTTTCGGTAGCTCACTCATTAATTCTCTTAGGCTTCTCTTCTCATAAGCTAAATATTCTAAGATCAGTGCAGTCTTCATACCACCGTCTCTCACATATTGGTGCTCGGGATATATGAAGCCTGTGTTTTCCTCGAAACCGCATAATCCGCCTCCTATTCTAATTAATTCTCTAGCGATCACTATAGATCCCACCTTAGTCCACACAACCTCTATTCCATAGGGCTTCAGCATTTCTTCAACTAATGTGGAGGAAGAGACAGCTGTGACTACTCTCTTGGGCATCTTACTCCTCCTATTGAAATATATGTGTTTAGCAAGTAGTACAGCGTCTCGATCACCCCAGTAGGCCTCTCCCTCCTCATCTACAAACATTGCTCTATCAGCATCTCCATCATGCGCAACCCCTAGATCAGCTTTTAACTCCTTGACAAAGGCTCTAAGATCAGTTATTGTATCTGGGGTTGGCTCATAAGGTCTCGTGGGCTCAGGTCTTAACTCAGCGTTTATAGTGTAGACTTTAACACCCAGTCTCTCAAGTATGTACGGTGTCGTTAGACCCCCAACGCTATTGGCAGGATCAACAACTACTCTGAATCCTCTGGAGGCGATTTTTTCTTTATCAACTGACTCCACGATCTTAGATATGTAGTACTCGTTAACCAAAGGATCTTTCGAAACACTGTATTGAACCTCCCTCCAAGAAACTTTCCTAAACCTGGTTTCATGATATATTTTCTCAATCTCCTCCTCAACCTCTCTCGGAGCCTCAACACCGTCTCCAGTTATGAATTTCACACCTACATACTCTGGTGGATTGTGACTAGCTGTGACCATCACACCAGCGTCATAACCTCTGTCTCTAACACTTAATTGCATAGAGGGTGTTGGTGCAGGACCTCCATCATACACTTTGACGCCTCCAGCCATTAAGCCTGCTATAACTGCGTAGTATATGTTCTCTGAACCTGCTCTACCGTCTCTAGCAACCAAAACCCTGGATCCCTTGGGTAAATATGTTGCTATTGAGAAAGCTAATCTCATCGCCATAAAAGGATCCATTTCAGCGTTAAATACCCCTCTCACACCATCTGTGCCAAATAATCTCTCCATAGCCACCAAATAACGATTAATTTATATAGATATTTAAAGCATCTAGTATCATGTTTCCTGGAGTTTCTCTTGAGGAAAATAATATGGTTTGATGCTTTAACGAGTAAACAATTACTGATAGGTGCCTCACTAAAGAAGTATCTAGCTGAGAGAGGATATGAAACAATTCTCACAGCAAGAGAGTATGACGTGATCAGAGGTCTCGTAGAGAAATTAGGTATAGAAGCTGTTATATTCGGTAGATACGCCGATGATCTCTATGAGAAAATAGTTGCTGAGAGTGAAAGAATGATTCATGCCGTAGAGATCCTATCGAGACATCGTGAAGAGTTAATAGCTGGAGTATCTTACCCTAACCCCGTTGAGGCAAGAGTAGTTTATGGAATCGGGAAGCCTTATATCGTTTTATCCGATAGTCCACACGCGAAACATCCACATAGACTAACTCTCCCATTAGCAAAATACTTAGTTTATTCGAAATGTATACCAGAGAATGCTTGGCGTGAGTATACGCTTCCCACCTTAACTCTCGTGGCTTATGATGGTTTTGATGAGCTCTCCTGGATCAAGGATCTTCCAGAGGTTTCCTCGAGGAAGTATATAGAGGAACTAGATCTAGATGAGTACTCCTATGTTGTTCTTAGACCTGAGGAGTATAAGGCCTCATACTATGAGTGGGGATTTAATAGAGACTTCTGGGTTGAGTTATCAAAGAGGATCATTGGGAAAAGACTTAGGGTAGTCATACTCCCCAGATACAGTGATCAAAAAATTGTTTTATCTAATGATCTGAGGGAATATATCGAGAAAAAAATGGTTGTAATACCCGACCCCGCATCCGCGATTGGTCCAGCACTAGTGAAGTATTCATTAGCAGTAGTCACAGGAGGCGGCACTATGGCTAGAGAAGCTGCTCTACAAGGGGTCTTAGGAATAACAACTTTTCCCACGATGCTTCACGTAGATAAGTGTGTAGAGGAACTCAAGCTACCACTTCACTACATCAGAGATATAAACAAGATATGTGAGTTAATTGATGAATACATAAGAGACATAGATAGATCTAAGGAGAAGATAAAAACCATAGTATCAATGAAGAAATCTCCTAATGAAGTAATATATGGTTTGTTAAAAGAGCTTGAGGCTAGATAAGAAATACTTTATCTAAATAAAAAGCTAGGAATATAATTGCCAGATAAGGGCTAAGGAACTTGAAGGTTTTTCTCAGCTCTCCTCTATCCATTGGGGGTCTCATGTAGTGTCTTAATGTATAGTTTAATACAGCAATTGTCATTAGCGTAGATGTTATGAGAAGGATCCATGGTCTCGGGGTCAGCGAAACAAATAGTATTGCAATAATCACGTATATCAAAAGAATCATTATTGTGGATGCTAAACCAGTTGCTCTCAGACCATATAGAACTGGTATAGTCGGTATATTCGCTTTCTTATAGTCATCTAGGTAATAAGCACTTATATACCAAATATGAGGAGAACTCCATAAAGCAACGATTAACATAAGAGATACACCTACCAGATCTATGGATCCTGAATGAGCCACGTATCCCCCGAGAGCAGGTGCTCCCCCAGCGAATCCTCCGAAAACAACACTTAACCAAGTTTTTCTCTTCATAATAAGTGTGTATACCAAAAGATCTATTATAGTCCCTAAGAGAGCTATAGACATGTAGAGTGGTGATATTATGTATGAAACTAGTAAACCTATGAGTAAAGCGGCTCCTGATATTACCGAGGCTCTTTCTCTACTAATCGTATTCGATGGGATCACTCTGTTCCTAGTTCTCATCATAATAGCATCTAGATCTGCATCAAGCACCATATTAAGACCTGTTGTTCCACCAATGGCTAAGAACTGCGATACTATTATCAATATTAGTTTTACTAAATCAATTCTGGAGCCAGCAGCAATTAAGTATCCGAAGACACCTACGTACATGAGTAGTATCGTTTGCTTAACTTTGAACAAATCATATATTATGTAGAAGAAATTTTTCTTCACTCTATGATAATTACTTAAACCAATTTCTTTACGCAACGTTATTACTCCTACTTAATAAGGAATTACGCTATATTAATTTTTACTCAATTAATCTTTGAGGGCTATATAATGAGAATTGGTATAACAGCCAGCGGAGGAGGACACACCGGCTACGCGGTAGCTCTTGCGCAGAGGATCTATGGTAAGGCAGAAATGATCTTTTACATACCCACGGGAGATGAGTGGAGTAGAATTAAGGTTCAGAGATATGGTGAAGTAATTGAGATAAGAAAGGCTAGAGGACCAAATGAAGGATTCCAAAAACTCTTAACAGGTATTCCTAAGGCGTTTTTTGAGAGTATTGGTAAGATTAAGAATATAGATGTTTTTATTAGCACAGGATCTAATCATAGTGTTCCACCGGCTCTCGTGGCTAAGTTGAAGAGAACACCTGTTATAAATATTGAGAGCTCTGTAAGATTCACGAGACCCAGTTCCTCAGCTAAGTATCTCTCGTATGTATCGGATCTAACAGTTCTTCAGTGGGAGGAGCAAAAAAAGATTCTTCCTAAGGGAAGAGTTTTCGGACCTCTCTACGAGAAACCTGAGTACGAGGTCAGAGACGAGGGATATATACTAGTGACTGCGGGCACATACGGGTTCAAGGAATTATTTGATGCAATAGTCAAGACAGGTCTTGAAAATATTGTTCTACAGACTGGGAGAGTGGATCCCAGACCCTATAGAGAGACAATGAAGAATTGGATAGTTTTCGATTTTGATCCTGAGATAAATAAATGGATAGCTAGAGCATCTCTCGTAATAACTCATCTAGGGAAAACAGTTATTGACTCAGCACTAACATACAAGAAACCAACTATAATAATTCCGAACCCGAACTGGAGATTGACAGCAGGATACGAGGATGCTAGGATACTAGCAGAGAAACTGGGTGTCTGCTACCAAGAGAGTTTAGACCCAGAGAAATTATTAGATGCTATTGAGAGATGCAAGAGAATGAGACCAAGAGAGTATAGAGATGGAGCCGAGGAACTAGCTAAAGAAATATTTGAGAGATTCTCGTGAGAATCAGTCTCTAGTAATTGTTTTCTTAGTTAATCTCACACCTAGTATCACAATATCTCTCTCGACTAAGTAAAATGAGAGCGCCATGAAAATAATTGCTACAGCAGATAAAGATGCTATGGGCAGGAACACCAGATCCATTCTATTGATCAAGAATCCTATGATCACATAAACAAAAGCTGGCACTATAGCGAGACTAGATACAAGAGTTGTCAAAGGATCTATTGGAAGACCAACGAACATAACAGCCAAACCCACTCCCATGAATGAGAACATTAGAGGCCCTATGTAGACACCAGCGATTTTCTCATCGCTCACCAGCATACCCACTATGACACCTAGAGCGCTAGTAAAGATCAGCCCTAAAATAAATAGTATTATCATCACAGAGATCATGCTTAAACTCATGTTTCCTATGAAGTACTGAGCGAAGTAAGAGGGATTAGGCATCTGATGTTCCCCATAGAATATGCCACTAATATTACTATTAAATGATCCGGGGATCTTTGATACCGGAAGTGAGAAATAAAGCATTAACAATAAACCTACTGCGAATACCACTCCCTCAATTAATGAGGCTATGATCCCGGCGAGTATCTTTGCTAAAACAATACTTCTCCTCCTAATGGGTTGAGCTAGTAGCATCTCAAATGCCTTCTGAGTTTTCTCAGAAACCATGAATTGCATAGAGAATGATGCACCAAACATAAATATGATCGCTATAAACATAATGGATGAAGAGACGAATCCTATAACCGATAAATAACTAATGCTATCGAGTCTCACTCCCTCTAACTCATAAAAGATCTGTATATTTGATGTAAAGTTCCTAAGTGTTGTCGCATTATGATTCAACGAGATCATGTAGTAAGAATCCTTTAGCGGCCCCAGAATATTATTTAGTGAGCCATAGATCCCTATAGATAATCCACCTACTCGAGAGATCTTCTGATAGAAAGTTATATTCACTACACCTCTCAAGAAATTCTCAGAGAAGTTCTCTGGGATATACATAACTATGTTATAGGTCTCTAGACCTTGTGCTACGGAATTAACAATAAATAATCTATTGCCTAAGCTCTTATTGAGATACTCAATAACCTTAGATATGATAGGGCTATGATCACTTATAACTATACCCATAGGCTCATTTATTATCGAGGCACTGCTCTCCACAGAATAACCTATTAGCTTACCTAAACCCGCGTAGAATACGACTAGAATTATTAATGAGATTATGAATCCAGGGCTTTTAATTAGTGCCTTGATCTCTCTCTGAAGTAGTAGCTTAACCACCAATTTCTCTCACCTTCTTGATAAAGACTTCTTCAAGATTTCTTGAGTCTGTCTCCTCTTTTAATTTCTTCACCTCCCCCTCGATCAATAATTTGCCTCTGTACAATATACCTACTCTATCACATAGATACTCTACCTCAAGCATATTGTGGCTACTGAGTAGAATAGTTGTTCTATACTCTCTATTGTATTTTAGAATAAGTTCTCTTATTTGTATGCTTCTCTCAACATCTAGTCCTGAGGTTGGTTCATCTAGTATGAGGAGTCTTGGTCTAGAGGCTAGAACCACGCTCAGTGCCAAGATCCTTTTCATACCCTTGCTATAAGTTCTCACAGGTCTCTTTAGAGCATCTCCTAAACCACTGATCTCAACAGCCTCATCAATTGCGCGTTCTAACTCAGATCCTTTTAGCCTTATGGACAACATAAATCTTATGAAATCTAACCCACTTAAATCAATATATGCGCCGGCTTCCTCAGGCAAGTAATTTATTAACTCACGAGCTCTCAAAGAGTCTTCTACAACATTGATCCCATAGATATAGGCTTTGCCATATGTAGGCTTAATTAAGCCAGCAAGTATTCTCAGAGTAGTTGTTTTCCCAGAGCCGTTTGGCCCTATTAATCCATATATCTCCCCGTCTCTAACACGAAGATTCAGACGATCTATCCCCACTATGTTTTGTCCATAGATCTTTGTGAGATCCTCTGTGTACACAGCATACTCGCTATAACTCATATACTCTCATAAAACAATTGCGTTAAGAAATAAAAGGGTTTGTGAAAGAACTCGCTCATCAACCTATTTTTAACCGATTATGCAAAAAACATTAAGAGTTAAAGAGGAGAGGAGTATGAGGATAGAGCACTCAAGCGATCTAAGAAGAATAGTTCTCCTAACACTAGCAATCACGCCCAGTGGGGCATTAAGTCCGGGACCACTCTCTGTATCAGCTATCGCCTTAGGAGCATTCCTCGGCCCTGCTGCGGGATTATCCATAGGATTTGGTCATATGCTTTTTGAGTTGCCTTATGTATTTCTTCTCCATAGATTCACTTTAGTAGCCAGAAGATTCCTTGAGAGAGTAAAACATTACTTAAATATTGCTGTATTTGTCTTCCTGGCATACTTCTCGTATCTACTAATCATTGACGCTTTCAGAATAATGCTGGGGCCGGGGTCGGAGATATCTTTTGTATCGAGAGGTTTCTCAATACTAGATGCTATGTTAACAGGGATCTTATTAACCGGGTTCAATGCCTACTTCCTGATATGGTGGATCACTGTAGGCTACCCATTAATTGAGGCTTCTTCAAAGAATGGATTCTTAGGTTTCGTTGTTATGTACCCCAGTCATGTATGGATGGATTATTTATGGTTAACATTGCTAGCCTCAGGAGGTAGTTTTATTGAGACCACTGGTAGAGTGCCTTACTCTATTTTACTAATGATTTTAGCAGGTATCTTACTATACTTTGGTACAAAAATCCTTATTGATGCTGTCCGTGGCTTTGTGAAGAGATCAGGTTGATTAGGTCCGGGGTCCTAATCTTTTTAAAATTGCCTCAACATATCTACTTTCTTTCTCAATCAAAATAAAGTGTCTCTCTAACTCTCTAGCAACCACACCAGTGGTTCCTGTGCCAGCCATAGGATCTAGGATAATATCTCCTTTTCTTGTGGAGATCTCAATAACTCTTCTCAGTAATTCCTCTGGTTTCTGCGTGGGATGTAATCTTCTTCCTTTCTCATCTCTAATTCTCTCTTTACCCCTCACTATAGGTATTCTCCACACACTCAGGGCTATGCGAGACCCAAAGTCATTGAAGCTATATTTTTTAGCCGCTTCGTGATTATATGTGTAGTTCTTAGCGTCTCTATCCTTAACCGCCCATATGAGGGTCTCTGTTGAGTTAGTGAGTCTAACATTTAACCAATTAGGCATTGGATTGGTCTTGAACCAGATCACGTCATTAAGTATCCAGAAGCCGAGATCCTGCATAATCTTGCCTATTCTAAAGATATTATGGTATGTCCCGATAGCCCATATAGTGGCGTTTCTCTTCATAACTCTTCTGATCTCTTTCAGCACTCTTGATATAAATGTGTCATATTCATCCCAGGAATCAAATTCATCCCAATACTCCTCAGGGCTCTCGACCACTGTCTTGACATACCACCTGATCAATTTTTTGTTTTTAGGAAGCTGAAGATAGTAAGGCGGATCAAAGAAGACCATATCTATACTCTCGGAAGGAATCTTCTTTAGAACGTGGAGGCAGTCGCCGTGTATCACAGAATCTATTAAGTCGTTTAAGGAAATTTTCTCTGGGAGATCCTCTTGTCTGTAAAATTTGATCATTGAATAATCCACTAATTAAAAAGATTCATTGAAAAATAAAAATCTAAACACATCATCTAATGAAGGGTGCATCTCCTGAAGATATACTCCAAGATGCTAACAATAGAGACCACGAAGAGATTCCAGGTAGTGAAAATCACTAGAGAAGTAGAGAATATAGTGAGAGAAAGTGGAGTATCCGAGGGCGTGTGTCTAATTCACGCACCGCACGCGACTGCAGCGATCATATTAAATGAGTATGAGCCAAGGATCGTGGAGGATTACATAAAGTGGATCGTTGAAACATTTAGACCAGGTGGTGGGTGGAAACACGATGAGATAGATGATAACGCTCATGCCCACTTAGCCTCTAGCTTCATAGGATCAGGAAGATTCCTGCCAGTATCAAAAGGATCTCTGGTTAGAGGAACATGGCAAGAGATTATGCTAGTTGAATTAGATGGTCCAAGAAAAAGAAACATATTTATTCAGGTGATGGGAGAATAAAGTCATGGGGCTTGCTGAACTAATTTTTTCGATGATATCCCTGGACTAGTTAATCTCCTTGGATCAAGTATTCTATTAATATCCTCCTCACTAAAACCCAGCTCCCTGAGAGCTTGTCTAATTGACACCCCTCTCAAAAGAATCTTAGATAATTCCGCTGCCTTGTCGTAGCCTATTAAAGGAGACACGAGAGTTATTAGAGCCTGACTCTTTTCAGTTAATTCAATTAATCTCTCACGTAGTGGAGTAATTCTTCTAATAACATATTCAGATAATTTCTCCAGGGCTTGATCCAATAGATTTCTTACTTATTTCCTCAACAACTAATTCACCGAATCTAGGATGAGTATCTAGACCTGTTCCGACAGCCGTTCCTCCTATGGGTGATTCCCTAACGTACTCAGCGGCTCTCGTGAGAAGAACAAGATCGTGTTCAAAAGCATCGAGATAAGCAGAGAATTCTTGACCCATTGTCGCTGGGAGAGCATCTCTTAGATGTGTTCTCCCAGGCT
>JBMFLZ010000027.1:0-19941 GCA_049970935.1 Sulfolobales archaeon
GATAGATATAATCACTATACTCATGAGCACCTCTCGAGTTATAGTGTATCTTTTTACGTACTTTGAGAGGATCAGTGTTACTATAGGTGAGGACAGAGACATTATTGAGGGAATAACAATACCTACAGAAGCTAAACCAATTAAGAAAGAGACATAAGCTATCAAAAAGCTTAAGAGACCTGATGTAGAAACTAGCAGAAAATCTCTTGTAAATAACTTATGAGAGACATTATATATTTGTCTATTTAGATGGAAGTAGTTTCTGAAAGTTATTAACAAGATCATAAGTAATATCGCAAATATACTTCTGAAAAACACTATTACTAAAGGATCAAGATTTAAAATCATGATTCTTGAGATAACGGTGGCTACACCCCAGAAAAAACCTGAGGCAAGACTATATGCTATACCAATCAAGTGCCTCTTATCTACACTGCTATTTAACTTACTACCTAATCCAATTATGAGACCTGCGAAAGCAATTACTGAACCTACTACATCATATAAAGATATTTCCTCAAGAGCTAATATGTGGGCTGTGTAAGAGGCCCAGAAAACATATGTATAAGATAGTATTGTAGCCATATTAACTCCTATTAGTTTTATAGATGAGACAAATAACTGATCCGCTAGTCCAGGTCCTGTGAAACCTAGTATGATAAGTAGTATGAGCATTTGCAGATTCACACTTATTGATTTACCCATTATAATCAAAACCAGAGAAACAACAAATAGTGCTGATAGATTTCTAATAAGAGTAATAGTTTGTGAACTCCATCTAACTTTGTCAATAAGTAAAGGTGATAAACCCCATAGAAATGATGCTGTTATTGAGGCTAAGTAGCCTTGTATCACAAGGAGAATCTCTTGATTCATCGGATTTACCTTAGAGAGGTGAGGAATTTATGTATGATATCTCTTAAAAGTTTCTTATGATGCTGCGCTGGGGCATGTCTCATTCCATCAATTATTACAACCTCTACTCTAACTCCTCTCTTCCTCAAAAACTCCTCTAGGATCAGTGTGTGAAAAGGTCTTACAATAGGATCTTCTTTTCCCTGGATCAATAACACGGGATCTCTTATCTTCTCAATATAATAAATTACTGATGTCTTGATATATGGTAAAGGATCCTCTAAAGGATCTGCTCCTAGAACTCTTACAAGCTCCTTGTAGAGGGATTTTTGGAAGCTGTTCTCCTCATGAATCTTTAGCCAAAGCGCTTGAATAAATCTATCCACAGGAGCACCCACAGCAATGACAGGACCACCATGTAGAGCTGACGATATTAAGGCGGCAGCACCACCAAGTGAAAAACCTGCATATAAATCATACTTATCTAGAGATGATAATCTAAGAGCTTCTTCTAAATTATTGTATTTAGGGGCATATACATTATATCCAAATTCCTCGAGAGGCTCTATCAACCACTTAATATGCTCCGGATCACTTCCAGCCCCGTGAAAAACTATGGCTTTCATCTTGTTAAACCTCTCATGACCCCCTACTAAGTCTAATAATTAACCTAGATCAGAAATTTGTTCTAATACCTCTCTCGCCCCTTCCCGTAGTAATCAATAATCTTCCCTTTTCCCAGAGCTCTCTTATGTTAGATGCACCAGCGTACCCTAGACCTGCTTTCACAGCCTCTATGAGATCAGGAATTATTTTATACACAGATCCTTTGTACTCGACTAGTCCCTCTATGCCTTCCTCAACTCTTTTTGAGACTCTAGCGTATCGATCCCTAGCAAATCTTCTTTCCATAGAGCCCTTACTTGCCATACCTCTGTAAGGTTTATACAATTTATTCCCTAACCTTACTAATGGTGCAGAGGCTTCATCTGTTCCAGCTAAGAGAAAACCCAACATAACTACACTAGCTCCCACCGCTAAGGCTTTCACTATGTCAGCACCAGATCTTATTCCACCATCTGCTATAACAGGAACTTTAAGACCTAGATCCTCTACAGCGTCTCTTACTTCAGCCACTGCATAGAGAGTAGGGACATAAGCACCTGTTTGCTCAGGGGTTATGCATATAGATCCTCCGCCTAATCCTACGCGGAAACCATCTATCTTATCTACATAGTCAGCTACATCTTTAACAGCTTCATATGTCGCTATATTTCCTATGACAAGATCTTTTGATATTTCTCTCGAAATACTCTTTAGAGCTCTCAAAGCATTAACATTATGAGAGTGGGCAAGATCTGATACCAAAGCATCTGCATATTTATCTAGTTTTAATACTCTCTCCCTATCAAAAGGAGATATGGCCGCGGCAACCATCAATCTTCCTTCACTATCCAACGAAGGCTCTAAGGGGGTAAAAAGATCCCTATACACCACAGTTCCTAAATAAAGACCCTCTTGATCTGTTACTGCTAGTGTATCATATCTCTCTTCCAAAAGAATCTTATTTATTTCTCTAAGACTATGTAAAGAGATATGTTTAGGTGATTTCATAATCTTTGTCAGGGGTTCAAATCCTTCCTTACAGAAGTTGATCAGATCACCATAATAAATTGTGCCAACAAGTCTTTTTCCATCTATGACAGGTAGATCTCTTATTTCTTCATTCTGCATGATCTCAAGAGCTCGATGACAGGGATCGTCTACGTTTACATATAGATCTCTTGTTCTCACAGGAGGAGCTCTCTTTACTCTCTCAATGATCTCTATTTGTTCCTCAATCGAATTATTTCTATGAACAACTCCTATACCGCCCAGTAAGGCTATAGCAATACTCATTTTGTCCTCAGTCACTGTATCCATTGGAGATGATGCTATAGGGATCTTGAGTCTAATGTTCCTACTAAAGTTCGTTGATAGATCTATTTCGCGAGGCTCTTTGTATGAGAGTGAAGGCATTATGTATACATCTTGAAATTGAGGTGCTCTTACAGCTTCTTCTATCTTCTTTCTAAACATCTTTAATCATTATAGAATTATTAGGGGTTCAGAATATAAGAATTAGGATTTATATATGAGAATCCTCGCATCAATTAGGGTTATCCCCATTGGGACAAAAGATACTAGCTTAAGCAAATATGTAGCTACTGTAATAGACATATTAAGAGATCTCGGTGTAAAATACATGATCACACCATTTAATACAGCTATTGAATTAGAAGATCTCAGTAAATTAAATACTGTGATTGAAAAGATCATAGATTCTTTAGGTGGTTTAGGCATTAAGCGAGTAGCTATTGATATTCAGTTAGATATTAGACTTGATAAAGAATTAACTTTAGAGTATAAAATAAGATCTGTTGAAGAGAAAGTGAAATAATTCCTTTAATGGGATCTTAGCCACTCGCATAGCACTGTGATACTCTCTTCATCTATTCATCTATCTTCATCTATCCTTGCTGAGAGACGTATTTCTTTACAAAAGCCTCTTGCACATTCACACCTACTAAATTAGCTATAGACAGCAACCAAGCAAATACATCAGCAATTTCTTCTTCTATAGATTCTTTGTCTTTCTCGATTAAAGCCTCAGCTAATTCACCAACTTCCTCAATAAACCAAGTATAAGTAGCAAATAATCCTCTTGCACTATCTCTATCAAAATACTTCTTTCTAATTAATTCCTGAGCATCACTAATTTTCAAGATTAATCCCTCTCAAGAATAGATACAAATAATAAAAACATTCAAATATAATACTGGATCGATTCAACAAAGATCTCTATAAAACAGAATTTATTTATTGAGGATAATAATCATATAAGCCCTTTAATCTATTTCCTAGAATATTTTATGAAAATATTGATCACTCTATAATTCACTCTATAATACGGAATAATATTATGCTAAAAAATGATTAAGATTATTAAGATAACTATTTTAGGGGTTTAGCGTTGAAGGGTTATGCTGGAAAAATACTGCATATAGATTTATCTTCAAGAAGATTTTTTTATGAAGAATTAGATAAAGGACTAGCGAGAAAATACATTGGCGGTAAAGGATTAGCGAATTACTATTTATATAGATACGGTGTTTGGAATTATGATCCTTTTTCCCCAGATAATCCACTAATATTCGCGATAGGACCTTTTAGTGGTACTCAAATCCCTATGGCTGCAAGAGCTTGGAGTGCTTTTAGATCTCCTTTAACGAATATTTTAGGAGGTTCTAATGTAGGTGGTAACTTAGCTCATATTATGAAGTACACAGGAGTAGATATGGTGATTATAAGAGGCTTAGCTGAGAAACCTCTCTATCTAATTATATATGAGAAGTGTTGAGTTTAGAGACGCATCTTATTTATGGGGTAGAGATGCTATAGAAACTGAAGAGATTCTAAAGAAGGAGTTAGGTAGAGAAGTCTCTGTATTAACTATAGGACCAGCTGGTGAGAATCTGGTTAGATTCGCCATGATCAATCATGATAAATGGAGACAATTTGGTAGAACCGGTGGAGGAGCTGTTATGGGTAGTAAGAGACTTAAAGCAATAGTTTTTGTTCCTGAGAGAAAGGAGGTTCAGATCGCTGACCCTGATAAATACACTAAGTTCCTCAGAGAATTTATACCAAGATTCGTTAAGGAGGCAGGGACAATTGCTCTCAGAGATGGTGGTACACCTAGATTAGTTGAGATAGCTAATAGAATGGGGTTCTTCCCATCTCTCTACTGGAGCCAGGTGACTATTGATGGTTGGGAGAAAATTTCGTGGGATAATTATAGAAAGAACCATTTCTTAGGTCCTGCTGCCTGTATGTTCTGTCCAGCAGCTTGTCATAGGTTAGTTGAGACAAAGAGGTATGGGGTTAGAGTTGATATAGAGTATGAAACAATATTTGCCTTAGGCGGTAATCTAGGCATTACAGACCCTGATCAAGTAATAGTATTAAATGATTTAGCGGATAGATTAGGTATGGACACTATATCGCTAGGAAATGTTATTGGCTTTGCTATTGAATTATCTAAGAAGGGTTTACTAAAAACAGATCTTGAATGGGGAGATTTTGAGAAGATAAAACAACTGGTAGTGGATATTGCTTATAGAAGAGGCTTAGGAGACCTCTTAGCAGAGGGCGTAGCTAGAGTTGCTAAGAAATTAAATGCTGAGGATCTGGCTGTTCATGTTAAGGGGTTGGAGCCTGCCGCCTATGATCCTAGGAGTTTGAAGGGTATGGCCATCGGATATGCTATAGCTGGGAGAGGAGCAGATCATTTAGGAACTATGGCTTATGCAATAGATATAGCTGGGAGAGCAGGTGGGAAAGAATCCTTAGGTGAAGAAAAGATTCGAGCGATTATTGAGTTTGAGAATCTAGGAGCCATAATGGATTCTTTATTAATATGTAAATTCGGCAGATATATTTATAATTTCCAGGTAATAACGGATCTCTTGAATATTGTGACGGGATTTGATTACACGGTTCAAGAAGTAATAGAAACCAGTGAAAGAATAGTGTCTTTAACACGTCTAATAAACTCCAAAATGGGTGTTAACAGAGAAAAGGATCAGTTGCCTCTAAAATGGTTCAAGCCTGTTAAATTCCAAGACAAAGAGTATGTATTGACTAGAGAGGAGTTTGAAAAAGCATTAAGCACATATTACGCTCTTCGTGGATGGGACATAAATGGATTACCTACTGAAGAGACGCTGAAGAGACTAGACATATACTAATAAATAAACTTATCTTCACTATCCAGTGATAAATCAATTAAAAGTATTTATTGAGAAAGATCTATTAGATATCAAAATAAGTGAGTGATTTAATGGGATAATATTAAATAGCTCTTAGAAGGATTAATATGGTTGATGATATTTGAGAAGAGTTGCTAAATATGGTAAGAGTTTCGAGGACTATGTAGAGGCTATATATCTATTGGAGAAAAGTGGGGTTAAAGTCTCAGTGACGTCGCTGGCTAGGAGGTTAGGTGTAAAACCCTCCTCAGTAGTTGAGCAACTAAAGAAATTATCCGAGAAGAAACTGATTGAATATAGAAGGAGAGGAGATATAAAACTTACGAATAGCGGTAGAGAATATGCTCAGAGAATTATTGAGAAACACTCTATCCTCAAAAGATTCTTAGAGAATTACCTTAGGGTTCCTAACGAAATCGCAGATAAAGATGCTTGCTCGATGGAGCATTATCTTCATGACATAACTATTGAAAGAATACTTAAGTTTATGTCTTTTATCGAGAGAATATTTAAGGAAGATAGTTATTTCGCTGAGAAATATCGAGAATTTCTTAATGAAGTAAGCCTCAGCAATATCGAGTCTAATGAGTCAATTAATCGAAATAGTGAAATATTTTTGAATCAAAAGTAGTGAAATAACTTATCTCTCCACAGGCCCTATAACTTCTTTACCGACTAATTTATTGATTCTCTCAACATATTCATCCACTAGTTTCTGGGCTATTTCTATAGCCTCTTTTGTAAGATGTCTAAATCTCCCTTGGATCTTTAAGTACTCTTCGACAGGTTTCCTTCTGGGGACGGGAGTTGTTACTCTAACTACACCATTTTCGTACTCAAGATTAATCCATACACCTGTTAACACAGCTAGTCTTGATACTCGTATAGTATCATCATCATTTATTCTCCAACCAGGTGGACACGGTGAATATGCGTGGATTAGTTTTGGTCCTTTTATTGTGAGTGCTTTAGTGATCTTCTCATATAAATCAGTTATATATGCGGGGTTTATAGTGGCATAGTAAGGTATATTATGAGCCATTGCTATAAACAATAGATCTTTTCTATATTTAGGTCTCCACTCACCATAAACCCAACTTTTACCACTAGGTGTAGTAGTTGTCCACGCGCCAAAGGGTGTTGAACCGCTTCTCTGGATCCCAGTATTCATGTAGGCTTCATTGTCATACACTACATATAGCACGTCATGTCCTCTTTCAAGCATTCCTGAGAGAGCCTGGAACCCAATATCAAATGTTCCACCGTCTCCCGCGACAGAGACTACTCTAATTTCTTTCTCTTTAGGTATTAACCCCTTTCTTTTTAAAACATTGATGGCTGCATCTATGCCACTGGCTACTGCTGCAGCGTTCTCGAATGCAACATGGATCCATGGGACTCTCCATGAAGATTCTGGGTAATAACTTGTTGAAACCTCCACACAGCCAGTTGCATGCGCAATTATTCCTCTACCACCTAATGCCTTAGCTAAATGTCTCATTATAATACCTGCTCCACACCCAGGACATAATCTATGTCCACTGTGGAAGTACTCCTCCCTAGGTATATCCCAAATTCGTATAGGCACTAGTATCTCACCCCTACAAATACTGGTTTCTTTGAATACTCCTCAAGTCTCTTACTTACTCTCCACAAATTCCTAATTATGAATAAGGCATCTTCTAATCTCAGCACTCTCCCCCCGATCCCGTATATATATGTAGCTACTCTAGTGCTTGAGCCCTCTAGGTGAAGCGCTGTGCTAATATCGTTAGCTAGGTAGCTACCGCTGGGAGAGCCGAAGTGAATAGATTTATCTGCAACACCTACATAGTCATACTGAGATAAATATTTTACTACCTCATCTGGGAAGGGTCTCAGCATTCTAAGAATGCCGATACCCACTTTAACACCCTCTGATCTAGCTATTTTAGATGCCTTGATGAAAGTACCTGTGTGAGCTCCCATAACAACGAGTATGGTGTCAGCGTCGTCACCATAAATTACTTCAAAAGGTTCATAGGATCTATTAAATAAAGATTTGAATTCATTATTGATTTCTCTAAATACTCTCTTAACTCTCTCCATAGCCTCAACTTGTTGTACTTTAAACTCATAGTACCAGTCAGGATCTCCTAAATTACCCATTGAAATAGGCTTCTCCGGATCAAGAATATACTCTCTTTTTCTCTTGGGAACAAATTTTCTCACCAACTCCTCATCCTCTAATTGAACAGGCTCTATCGTGTGGCTCTGTATGTAGCCGTCTAAAGCAACCATTGTAGGCAAACTTATCTCATTATGCTCACTAAGTTTATATGCCATGATTGTTAGATCGTATGCCTCTTGATTATTTGTGGACACCAGCTGGATCCAGCCTGTATCCTGTGAAGCCATGAGATCAGAGTGATCATTCCATATATTTATTGGGGCGGAAAGAGCTCTTGTCACAAGAGCCATAACTATAGGAAGCCTCATACCCGATGCTATAAATAGTGTCTCATACATCAGGGCAAGTCCTTGACTAGATGTCGCAGTAAAGACTCTTGCGCCGGTTGCTGCTGCTCCTATGGCCGCGCTCATTGCGCTATGCTCAGACTCCACGTGTAAGTATTCAGCGTCTAATTCACCATTAGCCACAAATTCAGCTAATTTCTCTACTATGGTGGTTTGTGGCGTGATCGGGTAAGCCGAGATTACATCTACATCAACACTTTTAACGGCGTACGCTACAGCGTAATTACCACTTAAAGGCTCAACTTTTCTGTTAGTTCTCATATTTTCTCCACCTCGGGCACCATTTTAATTGCTTTAACAGGACATTCCGCGGCGCAAATACCACATCCCTTGCAATAATCATAATTCACTATATATGTTATGTTGTACTTTTTGCCTTTCACCTCATATGGTTGATCTATTTCTAATATTGCTCCATCGGGGCAGTAAGCCCAACATATTCTACATCTTATGCAACTGTTCTGATCTATTATAGGTCTCATCACTCTCCATGATCCCGTCTTATTCATCAGTGAAGTAGGAGGATTAACTATTATTGCTCCTGGAACTAGATCTTTGACTCCACCTTTACTCATTCTATCACCACACTCTCATAACCTCTCTTAATAGCTTCTATATTAAGTTTAGCAAGATTACCCGAAAATCTATTTAGTAAAGCTTTCTCAACACTCTCTAATCTTATGAGAGTAAATAATTTAATCACGGCACCTATCATAGTGGTGTTTACGATAGGTCTCTTCAAGATAGACATAGAAATATCGGTTGCATTAATTAATGCTAACCTATATTGTCTACCAGGAATAAATTTTCTGACTTCGTTAAGGCCACGTGATGTATTTATGATAAGCCAACCATTTGGCTTTAGATCATTGTAAGGAGGAGGATCTAATTTGAGAAGACCTTCATCAAATATAACAATCATATCAGGGTTAGTGATAGGATATCTCTCAACTATGGGTTCAGAGTCGTCTAGTCTAAAATAAGCTCTTACTGGAGCTCCTCTTCTCTCAGCACCAAATTCAGGAAAAGCCTGAGCATAATAGCCCTCTAGTATAGCGGCGTAAGCAAGTAATTCGGCTGCTGTTACTACCCCTTGACCTCCTCTCCCGTGGAATCTGATTTCGTATCTCAACACATGAACCCTCTTCAATTTATATTGAGTAAACCCTGTAATAATATGCTTCAGAACAATTTAAATAATGATAAAATATTATTATAAGAGTTAATATGTAGATCTATTGTTGCTTATGACTTCTTAAGCTTCTCTCTTATCTTTATTCAGGCGATTCTTTTCTAGGAATCCTGAAAATCGTTATTATAAACTACGAATAAACATTATATGGGTTACACATGGTCTTTTCACCTTACGAAATAAGAAAAGATTTCCCTATTTTAAAGAGAACTATTAATGGTCATCCACTTATTTACTTTGATAATAACGCAACGACGCTAAAGCCGATCCAAGTGATAGAGACTGTAAAGAGAGTCTATGAACAATACTACTCAAATATTCATAGAGGTATTCATACGCTTAGTGTGGAAGCCACTGAATTATTTGAAGATGCTCTTAAGAAAGTAGCTAATTTCATAAATGCTTCGCCTCAGGAATTAATACCTGTGTATAACGCCTCACACGGATTAAATCTAGCTACTTTGCTCATATCTCTTAATTATCTGGGTCCGAATGATGAGGTTATAGTATCAGTAATGGAGCATCATAGTAATATGCTTCCATGGAGATTCTGGTCTAAGATCAGAGGTTTCAAGATCAAATACGCGTATCCAAATGAGAATGGAGAAATTACTCGAGACAATATAGAGAGTTTATTCACAAGGAATACAAGAGTGATCGCTTTTACTCATGTATCAAATGTGACTGGGGTTATTAATAATGCTAAAGAAATCATAAGATCTGCTAAGAAAGAGGGGATAATAACAGTTCTAGACATAGCTCAAAGTGTTCCTCATATGAAAATAGACGTCAAGGATCTAGATCCTGATTTCGCGGCATTTAGTGGACACAAAATGCTAGGACCCTCTGGCACAGGGGGATTATACATAAAGAGAGAGTTCGCAGAAGAGTTAGAGCCTGTCTTCTCCGGAGGAGACACCATAATAGACGTTACTCTGGATGAGATAAAATGGGCTGATCCGCCTTGGAAATTTGCGCCAGGCACCCCTAATATAGAGGGCTTCATAGGGTTAGGCGTAGCTGTAGACTATTTAAATAATATTGGGATGGATAACATTAGGGAGCATGAGGAAGCATTAATAAAGTATACTCTTGATAGAGCGGAGGAGGAGGGTTTATTTAAATGGATCGAGCTCTTAGGACCACGTGATTATAAAAAGAGAACTGGAGTCTTCACATTTAGGTCAGAGCTAGCAAATCCAAATGTTATAGGAGCGTACCTAGATCTTCATGGAATAGCTGTTAGAACAGGTAAGCACTGCGCTCACCCACTTCATTACTACTACGGATGGGATAAGGGTAGCGTGAGAGCCAGCTATTATATCTATAACACAAAAGAAGAAATTGATAAAATGATCTCTTTGTTAAAGAAATTTTTCATTGAAATGAATAAGAAGATTCAATAGTTCAAGATCTCTTAATAAAAGATTCTCCATTACATAAAGGTTTTGTGGGATCCTCTATTTTCTTCATTAAAAGTGTGCAGAAACCTGTGGTTTCATCATAAAGTAAACATTTATCGCATTCGATACCCAAAGATTTTTCAACAGGTTTTTTGATTAGTGTTTCTCTTTCGCGAGAACCTATTATGGGCATCATCTCAATAACCTTAGAAACAATCGTTTCCTTCGGCGTTTTCTCCTCAGCGGCCACAGCCACCCCTGTAGCAACGGCTTCTCCCTCCAACGCAGGTTTTTCATGATCCTTTGCAGTCTCCCTTATACGTGATTTAGATATAGTTTCTAGTAGTTCGAGATATGTTTCAGAAGTTATTTGCTTTACCTCAATATTACCATAGTTAGCTCTTATACTTTCAATAAACCTTTGACTCAGAAGAGGGATCTCAGGACCAAAAATAATTGACATTCGCTCAAGAGCTTTTATGTAGTACTCAACTAATGTTGTCTCATCATTTAACTTATATAGATTAAATCTAAATACAAGATCACCATCCCGCGATCGAAACACTATACTATCCCCAGCTATCTCTCTTTTCATGATAACTCTTGCAGATCCGAACAAACCGAGTTTAATATTTATAATCCATGAATTGTCCTTAACACTTTTCACTATTCCAACAATTTTACTCTTAGGAATATCTAGAGATTGATTATTTAACTCACTTAGAAATTTTTTTAAATCCTCCAAAGGAAGTTTAACTAGATAATAGAATGAACTCTCGGCTCTGTCTACAAACATGATCTCCACATCAAAATAGTTTGGGAAAGAAAAATATTAGTTGATAAAAAGCTAAAAATGTTATATATTCGCACTCTGGTATTGCTATATACATAATACGCATTTAGTTTAATACAAAATCTGTAATCAGATGCTCTAATATTTATCCATAAAATAGAAGGTGTAAATTTATATATTGCCTAAAAAAATAATTTCCCGGGTGTTAAGAGCTAGTTATGAGTAAAGATTTCGAGAGTTTATGCGGAGGACTTCCACCAGAAATCTGTAAGCAATTAGTTGCGGAACAACAAATAGTTAAAATACGTTTAGAGAAGAGAAAATTCAATAAAGAGGTTACTATAGTAGAAGGTTTAGAGGAATACGGAGACCTAAAGAAAGTGGCATCAATGCTAAAATCTAAATTAGCTACTGGTGGAACAGCCAAAGATGGAAGAATAGAGCTTCAAGGGGATCACAGAAATAGAGTTAAGCAAATACTTATTAATGAGTTCGGTATACCACCAGAGAATATTATAACAATTACAGAGGAAGGCTCATAGAGCGTAGAGCTAAATAGTGAATCTCTCTTTAAAGTAATCAATTAATTTTTCTATAGGAATTCGCTCTTGAGATCTTGTGTCTCTATCTCTTACAGTCACTGTGTTTGATATAGGTGTCTCATAATCCACAGTGATAGCGTAGGGTACACCTATCTCGTCTGCTCTAGCGTATCTACGACCTATACTCCCACTTTCATCGTATATTATATAGAAACCTGCATCAATTAATTTATCTTTTATTTCTCTCGCTATTTTTATTAAATGATCCTCTTCAACCAGGGGGAAGATAGCTATCTGTATAGGAGCTATTACCCTAGGCAATTTAAGATAAACTCTTTCTCCATCTTCAGAATAGGAGTGCTCAAGCGCAATATATAGCAATCTTTCAGCACCGAAAGAAGGTTCTACGACATGTGGTAGAATTCTCTCGCCATATATTTTCTCCTCAAAATCCTCGATCTTGAATATTTCCTTTGGATATCTTTTGTCACCAATTATGTAATATGTATCCTCCTCTTTTGCTTTCTCCATTAGTCTCTCCAGATCTTCTTTTTCTAATTCTCTGAATATCTCCGGCGCCTTAGAACCATATATTTTTAAAACTTTACTCTTATCTAAGTAAATTCTTCGTCTCTTAACTATTATAGGCTCAGAATACTTTCTAAAGATCGTTAGATCAGCTCCACTATACATTTGATGTCTACTTAGATCATAATCAGTTCTATATGCATGTCCAGACACCTCAACCCATCCCCATCTCGACACACGGACCATCTGATCAAATACTTGTTCTGCGTAATGAGCTCTTTCATGAGGTAGCTTTTCCTCGAAGTATGTGTCTTCTTCATTGACTCCTAGAAGCGAAATAAATTCCTGAGCTACACTCATCCAGTAAGCCTGCCATGGTTGTCTAATAATTTTTTCTCTAACAGCTTCTTCGACTTTGAAGCTCTCTGGCTTATTTACGCCCTTGATCTTGTCTTCGCCTCTGAGTATTCTTAATCTTTTGTCAGCGACTCTATCTAGTAGAGGACACTCAGGATTCTTCGGATCAAAGAAGAACTCAATTTCCATAATAGTGAATTCTCTTAATCGAATCATTCCTTGTCTAGGAGATATTTCGTTTCTACCTACTCTACCTATCTGAGCTATACCTATTGGAAATTTATTTCTCATAGCTTCATAAACTCTCTTGAAGGCTGTGAACATGCCCTGTGCCGCCTCGGGTCTTATATACCCTACGCTGTCTGAGTAAGGACCTATATTTGTCTTAAAGAGTAAACTAAACTTCTTAACCTCACTTAACTCACCACCACATGCTGGACATCTAATATTCTTTTCTCGAATCACTCTAGTTAATTCCTCAGTGCTTAATCCCTCAACATCCAGACCTGTAGACTCTTTAATCAGATGATCAGCTCTATACTTTCTTCCACATTTTAAGCATTCAACAATAGGATCTGTGAAATGCTCCACATGACCAGAAGCTATTAAAACTTTCTCCGGAGTTAATGTAGGTGTCTCTATTTCAACAACATACTCCTGATGTTTTTGAACAAAGATTCTTCTCCATAGATCAACGATTCTTCTCTTTAAAAGCGCCCCTAAGGGGCCAAGATCATATAATCCTGCAACGCCACCATATATCTCGTAGGATACCCAGAAGAAACCTCTTCTAACGGCTAAATCAATTATTTTCTCATATTTGTCTCTCTTCTCATTCTTCTCTATTGCTCTCTCCTCTTTACTCATTACTAATCCATTATAATTGAGTAATTTAAAAATAAACATAAGCTTAGTCCACGTTAATTAATGTTATGAGTCCTATTCTTACCCAGGATCCTGAAATAAGCTATACGTATATATTCGTCCACTTCTTCGATCCTTTCAATAACAGTTTCTACACCTAAATCTCTTAGGATATATCTAAAATCATCAATCCAATCATTTATTCCACATGTCTCGCAAAAACTTCCATCGAATCTAACGATTAAAATATCTTTACTGAAACTAATAATTTCAGCTTTAGCCTCGGGGCTCCTGTATTTATTGTATAGACTCTGAGCTTTTTTAATCATTCGTATAAGCTCTTCTCTACCTATCCTAAATCTGCTCATTGTTTATCTAAAATATTTAGCTCAACGACTTATAAATATCTTAGAATTACTTCACTAGAACCTACTGAGATTTCAGAAGACTCCTGAATCTAACTGCATCATCAAACATATAAACGTTATTAAACAAGACATATACTTCTCTATAGTTGTATCTCATGATTATCTCTTTTAATCTCTTGAGGTCGTCATCGGTATATTTATATCTATAGTTAACCTCTGAACCACCTATACCGTGTAATCTTATGTATAGAATATCACCGGTCTCTTCGCAAGGTGTATTTCTAAATATGTCTACCGCGTGAATAATTTTTGATTCTTCCAAAAGACGACATAACTTATTTTTATTATTACCTTGATTCCAAGAGCCTCTAGGCTCCCATGCCAGCATAAGATCATCTCTATTAATAATTGAGAAGAAGTCTCGAACAACTCTATAGTTCTCCTCAGAATAGCCAAATGAAGGTGGCGTTTGAAAAACAACTATCTTGACTTTCATTAATTTATATATTTTCAGAGACTCATTCCAAGCCCATAAATTTTCCTCAGTAGGTCTCATAAAGCCGTATTTAGATAAATCTCCTATTAACTTAGTTTTTATCTTTTTCCATGTTGGACTATTAGGGGAGTGAGTTATCGCTTGAAAAGCTTTGGCTGTGTATATGAAATTCTCAGGCTTTTCTCTACCGTATCTCTCTGCTTTCTCTGAAGATATCAGATCATAGAATATTTCTTGATGTTCTACTACATCAAGATTCTTAAATATCTCGTCTCTCCTCCTTGGGAATCCACAGGTTCCTATAAGGATCTTCATAATAAATTCTCCTCCTATATTATAGCTGAAGTAAATTAATTATTTTATCATAACCATAGACACAATCTCTGCTATAGCATAAAACATCTATTTTCATGGTTCCTAAGCGATTCTTTATATAACTCTTCTCTTCCGATGAAAGCTCTCGGCTTAATAAATCCTCGACTAATCCTCCTACAAAGCCATATTCTAATCCGCCTCTTCTCAGAAAAATCCCTATTGATCCTCTCGTATGAATCGGTATGTGAATAATCCTTATCTCTTCACCACATAACGTAAGTCTCTTAAACTCCTCATGTATCTCTAAGGATACAGGAATAGGTTTCGGATCCCCGAGATCCTCTATTACTTGACAATATTTTTTATCTGGATTTCTTATGTAGAAACTATCTATGTGATGTGCCACCGTAGTTAGATTAGGCAATAATTCTCTCATGTAGTATGCTCCACCAAAATTTTTGTGGTGAGCATGTGTTAAGATCAGGTATTTCAATTCTCTTAAGTCATCTATTAAGTAAAGCATATTTCTAAGCATTACATCTACAGCATAGCCACTTCCTGAGTCAATAAGTATGTGGCATTTATCAGATAATATGAGGTATGCGTTATCATCATATACACTAGTTAGATCAGGACCTGCAACCCTATAGATTCCGAGACCCACTCTCAAGTATATCCATATTAAAAATCTGCCTCAGTAAAATAATAGGATGCAGGCAACCAGATCTGAATCCTTATACAGTTGCAACAAGCCTTACAGATCTAATGTACTCTCTTATCTTTTCTCTTACCTCTCCACCAAGAGGTCTTCCGGTTATTTTCTCAGTTAGTTTACAGAATGAACATATATCCTCAGAGGTGGGAGCACCACATACTCTACAGTGCTTTAATGGTTTTTCCACACCTAAACTCTTATACAGCTGTAAGTTTCTCGCAATTGATTTTGCTAGAGATATCTTGAACCCAGGATGTTTCTCCTCAATCTCATTTATAGTCTCTCTAAGAGTTTTTTCAAAACTTTTTACATCAGCAAATGGGCAAATCTCTTCTATAAAAGGTAAATTATTTATTCTTGCATATAAATATGCTTCTTTTTCGGAAATAAGATAGAGGGGTCTTATTCTACTGATCAAATTATCTCTACCCTCACTTTTAGGACCTAGCTTCGATATCTCAAATAGATTTTGAAGTACGAAATTCTTTGTTATAAAAGTAATTAAATCATCAAGATTATGACCTAGTGCCACAGCGTCAGCGTTTAATTCATTTGCAATAATATTTAATAAATATCTCTTGATGGATCCACAGATACTGCATGCAGGCCTCTTCACCCTCCTAACGATCTCTGGAAGTGAGTATCCAATTAATTCTTTTAGATCTAAGATTATTAGGGGAACCCCTAAAGACTCACATAAACTTTTCACGATCTCTCTAGATTTCTTAGAATAATCTCCGATACCCAAATCGATATGCACTACCACTAATTCAAAACCAATCTCTTTCGATAATTTATTGAGAATATATAGCAAGGAAACACTATCTTTACCCCCAGACACCCCAATCACTACTCTCTGACCCTTGCTTATTAATCCATATTTCACAATTGCTTCTTTAACTCTTCTTTCTATGTAGTGAGAGAAATGTTCTTTGCATAACCGTAATTTAGCGTAAGGAATCCTCACAATCGCATCTTTATCGCATAAAGAACATTTTAATTTTCTGTCTGCCACCAACATTCTTAGTCTTCTGGATTATGATATCTAATAAAGCTATAAAAGCCAACATTATTTGCTATGATCGCCATTGCTTTCTCACGTTCTTTGACTTTCCTAGAAGATATTTGTTATTTAAATTCTTAGCTTTTACTCTTAACTCAATGTCTTTGATATACGAATTTCTGAATAATGATCCTCAACTTATAGGGGTGAAATAACTAAGATCTTAGATAACTTCTCAAACATTTCGCAACTAACTTGGTCTTTTAAGGAAATAATTGCTCTACATTCATACTTCTCATCTAATAATTTATAACACCTTAGATCAATAATGTCTATATCAGTTTTTTCTCTGTATTTAGCTAATTCACTTAGATACTCCTCGATACTTTCCACTCCCTCTCCAATAACACTACATAATCGTGTTTTTATATCAATAGGTTTAATAACTAATCTCCTATTCGATTTATCTATCTCTAAAAGCACTTTGCCTCCTTCCACTAATCCTATCTCCTCCCTTATATACT
The DNA here is from genome assembly GCA_049970935.1 of Sulfolobales archaeon. Taxonomy (GTDB): domain Archaea; phylum Thermoproteota; class Thermoprotei_A; order Sulfolobales; family AG1; genus WYEN01. The sequence goes on from JBMFLZ010000027.1 coordinate 17,284, forward strand.
TAGGAATAGTTACTCTGCCTTTGAGATCTACTGAGACTATCTCCCTGTATATATAATCCTCCACTAATTACTCACCAATTGTTTATAGGCTCATCACATTATTATCTTAAACGTTTATTAACAATAACTGGTTCATAATTAGTGGGACTTTGAGGCGATATTAGATTGGAAGAGAATCCTTTTAGAATGGAGACGCCTGGGAAGGGAGGCGTAAGCATAAGACAACCTCCAAAGAGACCCGGTGTCGAGGTCTCGAAGAAGCTTATTGAGAGAATGAGTAAGATCCGGCACAAAATCGTTATATTGAGTGGTAAGGGAGGCGTAGGTAAATCTTTTGTGACAGCTTCTTTAGCAATGGCCTTAAGTCTAAGAGGAAAAAAAGTCGGAGTTGCTGATGTGGATTTTCACGGACCTTCTATACCGCGAATGTTAGGCGTTGAGGAGGAGTATTTAGGGGCTGTAATAAATGATAAGGGAGAGACCTCCATCATACCTGTTGAGAATAGCCTCGGGATAAAGATAGTATCTATAGAATTTTTATTGAGCGACAGAACATCTCCTGTTGCTTGGAGAGGAGCTATAAAACTTAAGGCTCTTCAGCAATTTTTGGAAGATGTTGAGTGGGGAGAACTGGACTATCTTCTACTAGACTCACCCCCAGGAACGGGGGACGATGCTTTAAATATTTTTCAGGTCGCCCCAGTTGACGCAGCTATTTTCGTGACTATACCCTCTGAGGTAAGCACACATACTGTGGCTAAATCAATAAGATTTGTTGAGATAATAAAGAAAGAATTCAATAAGAATATAAAGATCTTGGGTGTTATAGAGAATATGAGCTACTTCGTGTGCGACAATGGCAAGATCTACAATATATTTGGTCAGGGTGGTGGGGAAAAATTAGCTAGAGCTCTAGGTGTAGAATTACTAGGTAAAGTTCCCCTGGATCCTAGAATAGCTGAGGCTAATGACAGGGGTGAAATTTATCTGATCAAATACCCCGACTCGCTAGTTTCCCAAGAATTCATTAGGATAACCGATAAAATAATAAAACTTCTTGAACAAGAATAATTATTTGGATGAGCTAGGTTTTAAGATCTGATAAATGATGAGAAACCCACGCTGCGACACGCCTCATCTTCTCTTCTCCAGGAACTCTTTGTAATATTTATACTCTATATAGAATTCTACTAACTCAGGCAGTCTCGTAGCAAGAAACATTGGCAAGAGATATATTCGTGAAACAATTATGTCATCATTAAAATTCTTATCTTTGATCTTTTTAACCACTTCTTTAGCTACATGCTCAGGTCTTATCACGAGTATTCTATTAGGTCTCTTCAAAATCTCTTTATCTAAAGCCTTTATAATATTAATATGAAATGATGTATCCACATAGCCAGGATATACGCCAATCACTCTCACACCATAGGGTTTAAGCTCTATTCTTAAAGCCCTCGTGAATATTGACAATGCAGCCTTGGTGGATGAGTAGATCTCTAACATAGGCATAGGGGTATAGGCGGCTACGCTCACTATGTTAACAATACATCCTTTTCTCTCTATTATGTACTGTAAAAGCTTCTTTGTTAATAGTATCGGAGATACATAGTTGAGATTAATTATATTTACTATATCCTCGTCTCTTAGAGCTTGTAGAGGTCCATAGATACCCGCACCTGCATTATTTATTAATAAATCAATCTCTCTTGTTATACTTAAGATCCTGTTCACAAGAGAATCTATCTCATTTATCTTGGTAAGATCAAAGTCTATGTAATTAACGGAGATACTATATCGCTCTGATAAAAAATCTGATAGTTCTCTCAGTTTCTCTCTTCTTCTAGCTATTAGGATTAAGTCATATTTATCTTTAGCTAATTCACGAGATAGTTCTAATCCGATTCCGGAGCTTGCTCCAGTTATTATAGCGTATTTTTCACTCATATGAGCTCTAGTAAATACTTCAAAAAGTATTTAATAATAAATCTGGATAAATCATATTAAAGAAGTGGGAAGTCTTTTTATGACAAAAAATCTTTCTATGAAAATAGCTGAGTACATTAAAGATCTAAGATATCGTGACCTAGATCAGAGAACAATTGATGAAGCAAAGAAGAGAATACTAGATTCAATTGGGGTTGCTATAGGAGCTTTACATGAGACACCTTATGTTATTGCTAGAAAAATAGCTTCCAAGACAAAGTCTCTTGGTAAAGGATCCGTTGTATGGGGCGAGAACTTTAGATCATCTCCCGAGAATGCTGCATTCGCTAATGGTGTTGGTGTTAGAGTGCTAGACTTCAATGATACTTACTTATCGAAAGAAGCTCTCCACCCAAGTGATATGATACCAGCAATCATAGCCCTAGGAGAAGAATTAGAGACTGATGGTAAACAAATTATCTTGTCTATAGTAGCTGCCTACGAAATCGCCTCAAGACTAGCAGACGCGTTCTCGGTGAGAGACGTAGGTGTTGATCATGTAGCGTATATAGCTATTGGAACAGCAGCGGGAGTCTCAAAACTAATGGATCTTCCGCTCGAGAAGATTTATCACGCAATAAATCTAGCTACAAATGAAGCCGTTTCTCTCAGACAATCTAGAGCTGGTGAATTGAGTATGTGGAAAGGTTGTACGGCAGCGAATTCTGCTAG
>JBMFLZ010000028.1:0-19585 GCA_049970935.1 Sulfolobales archaeon
CCCCCAGTCCCTATAACTTTTATACGCGGAAGATCAGTTTCTTGATTAATTTTCCTGATCTCTTCTGTTTGTTCACGAACTGCTCCTTTATTTATGATCTTGAGCTCTTTGATTTCCTCTATGTGGATTCCTATATTATAACCATTTTTTAATTTAATAACTAGAACCCACGGATCTGTAAAAATATACGGTGGCATAACAATTCCTTCTATAACAAGATCTCTTTTTTTGATCCTTACAAGATCTCCTGGTTCTAGATCATAGTATTTCATGATTTGATTTCTCTCGCTCAATATTCTCCAGAGAAAATTATGTGAGTATTTAAATTATAAAGTTTCAATTTTCGGCCACCCCTCTCCCTATTTATAAAGCCTTTTTATATTGTGGAGACAATCTATGAAGTCAATGCACAGATCCCTAAAAAAAGGATTGAGTGACTTAGTAATAATACTACTAATTCTTGCGATAGCTATCCCAGCAGTATTAGTACTGCAGTCCTGGCTAAATTCTCAAATGACTGCTCTACCCACAATAGAGAAATTAAGAGCTACATACACAATAGATTACATAGGATCTAGTGGAACTCTAATTACAATTAACGTATACAATGACGGAAATAATCCTATCAACATCACCAATATAAGCATTATCTACACACCTCTTTCCGGATCCTCTACTCCAAGTGTGGGATATGTAGGGACTAGTACATCAAATTCTATATTTAGATTAATTAGCCCAGAAACATACCCAATAATCGTAGCACCAGGTAAGAGCTCTGTAATTGTTGTCTCAGGAAGTGGAATTGTCTCAATACAAAAAATAATTGTGAGCTATGTATCAAGTGACTCACCTAACATCGTGAGAGAGATCACGGTCGTGGGATCTAAGTAAGAGATGAGAGATGGTAAGAAATGGTTTTTATAAACAATAAATTTTTTCACCATTATTTCGATCCTAAAAAAATATTCTTCAAAGTTATAAATAAAAGATCTGTGGGGCTAATAAGATCGCTTAAAGAATACGGGGAAACAAGCCCGACTATGAATACAGGACTTATTAACATTGGAGAAGAAATCGATCAATTAAATAAAGAAGTAATATTAGACTATGAGCTCGGTATATACAGTGTTAAGATTATAAAAAGCAACGATGAATATCTTTATCATATAAGTATAAAGAAAGAATTTAGGGAAAATTATCTTAAATCACTTGATATAATAAATAGATCATATGATAGATTCTTGCTTAGTTTACCTGATAGTAAACTATTAAGAGAACATGATCTGAGAGATCTTGTTAAAAAGGTCTTTGCCTCTGGAGATGATAAAGATCATGACATGATCTTTTATTTATTGAAGCAAGAATTAGGCTATGGCAAGTTACAGGTTCTTATAGATGATCCGTATGTGGAGGATATCAGCATAAGTGGGGTAGGCGTAGTATGGATCAGACACTCATATATTCAGGAAACAGACCCTAATATTGATTTGATTAAGACAAATATAAGAATCAATAGTCTCGAAGAAATCATGATCCTACAAAATAAAATAGCTAATAAAGCAGGAAGATCTTTATCATACGTAAATCCTATACTAGATGTTCAATTACCAATAGAAGATGGTGGTCATAGAGTTCATTTAGTTTCCCCTTTAATAGCGGGGGAGAGAGCTGAAATTGTAATAAGAAAAAATATTTTAAGAAAAGTTTCTATCGAGGATCTCGTAAAAAGAGGAATGCTACCCGAAGGAGCATCAGAATACTTAAGGCAACTTATTCAGCTGAGAAGATCAATTATAATCGCGGGACCGCCTAGTAGTGGTAAGACAACATTATTAAGAGCAATATTAAACTCTTTTGTCCCTAAGCACTGGAAGGTTATAATAATAGAGGATACGCCCGAGATCGAGATCCCCCCAGATAGTAGTTGGGTGAGATACTCAACTTATGAGAATGGTTTCTTAAAAATAGATCAGTATATATTAACTAAGGCAGCCTTGAGATCTTCTGTAAATAGAATAATAGTTATAGGAGAAACTAGAGGAGCTGAAGCTAGGATCCTAGCCCAAGCCCTGAATCTAGGCATGGGAGCCTTAACGACTTTTCATGGTGGCTCTGTGAAAGAGGTTTTAACAAGGCTTGTATCTCCACCTATCTCTCTAAAGATCCATCAAATAAAATCAATAAACACCATTATTGTACTAGGGATCGAGAGCAACAAGAGAGTTGTAAAAAATATAAGTGAGATAATATATTCTCCAGAGAGTAATAAGATACGAATAAAAAGCATATATGACTATTATAGAGATAGAGGATCGTTTTCTATTGAAAAGAGTTATTATGTGAGAAATGATCAGATACACTCAATATATCAGAGGTGATTACTTACGAGGACCATTATGAGTAAACTATACCAATTAGTTTACATAAGCAACCCTGAGACAGATCTGATAAAACTCAGAAATACTCTCTCGATGTCTTTATCTATCACTATAGCATCAAGTATACTTATACTGATAGCAAATAATCAATTATTTAATCAACAGTTTATATCAAAAGATTTTATGCAGCATATAACTTTGTTGCTCCTAATACTTCTTATTATAGGCATATTGATCATTTCTCAAATAATAAGTCGTATATTAAAAGAGTATTTCAAATTTAAGACCTTGGTTGAAGAAGAAACACCTTTCATAATACTTTTAGCTTCAGCGTCTCCATATAGTGGCTACGAGATTGAACACTTGATAAAGAAAATATCTTCTGAGAGAAATAATCATGTTTTCAAAGGATATAAGAAAATAGCGTATAAGATAGTGAATTTAGCTCAATATACCAGTGTAGCTGAAGCTATGAGAATGATCTCTTTACTAATCCCTGTGAAAAAATTCTCGAAATTAATAAAAGATTACTTATATAACAAGGTTCGCGGATCTCAGAGAGAGTATTTGTCTCTGTTATCAGAAGAAATGATCAGAGAATTAAACAATTCTGTGAAAAGAGAATCTTCTCTCAAAACTAATATTCAAGCTATTTCTTTAGTGATAATGACTCTTATACCAATTCTAATCTCATCACTATCAAGATTAAGAGGTGGTTACCTACCATTTGAGACAGATCTGCTTATAATATTTGCTTCAGTGTTCTTGCTCATGATAATTCCACGTAATCCTCTAGTTTTAAGAGTAATTAGTAGAGAGAGAATCTCCCTTATAAGAGATAAAATAATTAAGATCATTATTGGGATAATGATCTTTTCTCTATTATTAAGGCACTATATGCTTCTAGGTTTTAATAGTAATATGTTTACCTCAATGAATTTATTGAATTACTGGATAAATACGAATCTTTCTTTGTTCTCTGAGTATCTTCTGAGTAATATGTTACTCCTCACAATTATTCTAGGTTTGTTAGGTATTCATCAATTATATGAATACATCAGTTCTCTCAATGAATTAAGTAAAGCTAAGGAAATTCTCATTCAATCACTTAGCCACCTGAGGATTTTCAAAGAACTAAGCGGATTTGATATTAGTAGATATCTTGATCCAAATAAGAAACTTAAGTCGTGGCTTCTTAATTATATAATATTCTCGATTGATTATATGAAAGAGATAGGCATTGTCATCGAGGAACTATATGAGAAATTTGTTGACAGAATACTTGAGATACTCTCAATCTATAAAAATTATTTGTTGCAGAATATTCTCTATGTGATCATTCTACTACTTCAGCCATATATTTTTACTAAAACAGAGTATATGCTTCAGAGTACTCCAGGTATTCACGAACTTTTCCTCATATCGACTATACTATCTTCTATAATTACTTCTAAGATAATTTTTGGCTATTCATATAATGGCTTAATAGTTTCATGTACATTATTGTTATACAATTCTTTGATGAGGTGAAGAGATATGAGATCTATATATATAACTAAGCCATATAAGATCCTAGGAAGTATTAATTTAATATTTCCTAGCGAAATTATAGATAAAACACTAGGCCTTGTCTCTACAAGATCGAGAGGTTTAGTTGTATTTATCAAAGATCTAAGGACATCAAGCAATGTAAAGATACTTGATAAACCACTATTCAGTATTACCGGATCTTGGGGTAAGTGGATCTTCTTCAAAGAGGGAAGAATATATTCCTGTTCAACTGATTTATCTAAATGTGAGATCTTATATGAAGTGAAGAGAGGCGATAATCTTTATATAATTGATTCTTTAACAAAATATGTAGTATTAGGTAATAAGAGTAAAGACGTGATCATCAGAAGCTTAGATGAGAAGCTGAGTTATTACACTAAGTCTCCCAGAGAAATTATAAAGATTCTTTATAAAGATCTTGAATTACTTCTATTAAATGAGAGAAGAAGAAAAAAATTACTTATTAATGAAAAAATTTTTGAAATAGATGATTATTGCTACTCAAGAGATCTGATTTGGCAGACACTAGCTTTTAAGGCGGGTAGCAAGATCTACGCGATCCATGGGATACTCCATGGGGAATATAGATATATTGAGGCATCTGGGAGGAATATTAAATGTTTAACAAGAGGTGATGTCGGTAGTATCATTGTAGACAATAAAATGACATTCATAATAGGTGATCGGGAGATATACGAGATCTCAGGAGAAGTTGAGGGCCTAGGTCTTTTACAAGACTCCGTGCTAGTATATAATCCTTCAACGAAGTGGTTAAGTAGATATTTCGAAAAAGAAGTAAAATACATAACTAGAGTAGATCCTACTGAGAATATAAGATTTATTGGGCAAATCGAGGACTCACTAATTATTAAGATAGGAAGTAGTGTTAGAGACTATAGAGGTATGTACTCGAAAGTGATTTCTAGTGTGTCAGAAGATGAGATCGTAAGTGTATATCATGGATACTTGGTAGTTGATAAAGGAAATTACTTAGGAATAATAGATCGATTTAAAAATTCGACTCATAGGATCCTTAAAAAAGAATTTATTAAGTGCATGGCTCACGAGGAAGCATTATACTGTTTGGACACAATGAATAATGTGCTATATAAAATAGATCTCTTGGAAAACGAAACTATAGAAATAGGCTATTTGAAAGGGAGAATAGCCAAGATCCATATAGGTAATTACAAAGATATTTTAGATATTGAAGTATGGCCATCAATAAAGTCGCTACAAAAAGATACTCTCTACATATATATACCATTTGACTCCACCGAAACAGGTAAAAATGCTGAGATTCATAGTATGTTCATACTCGGAGAATACAGGGATCACTTAAAATCAGATTCTCTGGAACCGATCCTGAGAATCAAAGAAGCTTATCTAAAGATCTCGTCTAAAGGTCTCAGTAAATATTGCGGCGTAAAATCACCCTTATACATATATCTAGAGCCTATCGATAATGAACTAGTAGATAAGTTTAATTACTTACTTATCCTAAGAAATTCAAATCCCGGCAAGAAATATATTGAGCATGTTATATCAGGAAGCGACATGATTCATGAAGACAATCGTGGGATTATATTATGTGTCGATAAAGATATGTCATACACAGATAAGTTATATCTGGATCTATATATAGTTGATAAAGATGATACGAAGCATAGGTATCTTATAGATACATCTGATATTCATTTTATTCAAAGAGACATAGAGGTTGAAATTAACCAGATCGAAGATAAGTTAAGTATAGAAATAAGAGATGAGGTAAATGAGGCTTTCATAAATGAAGTAAATATTCGCTGTAGAGAGAATGAATACAAGTTTAAAGTTGATGCTCCAGTGAATAGATACGTGATCAGTAAAAAAGATCTGAAAGATCTTTGTGGAAGAAGCGTTAGAATAGATCTGTGGATAGAAGATAAAGAATTTACATGGGGTTTCTCGAATAAGATTAATATCTTAGATGGTAAGAAGACCCCAGATATGATCTCAGAGGATAAAATAAACACTATCTTGATTAAATCAAGGCTTTTGTCAAATAATAGGTTAGTAGATGATTACGAAGTAATAGTTTTACCCAGAGAAAAATTACTTAGGATCAAAGTATTTTCTGACTCCTACATCATATACGATATTAATGGAGAAATATTCCTTAATAAACTTAGTAAAGGCACTAACATAATTCCTCTCAAAGATGTTTCAGAAGAAGACTATATATTGCTGAAAATTTTTGATGGTTTATATCAAGAGAACTTAATTATTAAAATAAACAATTATGTAAGAGATCTGATCTACGCATATAAACATGCAAACATTTTAAAAGAGATTCTTAGGTTAGGGGGGTCATAGAATGTTAGAAAAATATTTAAAGTATGTGCTAGGAATTAGTGAAGTAAAGATTCGTGATAGCTACATAATCGGATGTGACAAGGATTCATGTGTAGCTAAAGGATTTTTGATTCTAAGAGATGTTTCTAAATCTATAGATGAATTCTTAGACACCAATGATCTTATTAGATTTCTTAACTCCTATGTCAAGGTACTATCTAAACCATTCCCAATCGAGATAAGAACAATTATATTACCAATTGATAAAGAAAAGTTAATATCAAAAATTGATAACGCGATACAAACTAAAGAGATCATTAAACAAAGCGACCCTTCAAATGAAAAAATTGCTACAGAGATCGAGAGACTTAAAAAATTAAAGAAGAAGATTCTGGAAGGAGAGACTCCTTTTAATATAGCTATGATCTTAACAATATCCTCCGAGGGTAAAGACGAAAATGAGGCTAGAGATAAACTTATGAACAGAATCAAGATTTTACAGCAGGAATTGAGCGACTTAGGTATAGTTGTTGAGGAGGTTAGAGGTCTACATATACTAGAAATACTCAATAGATTTTTTCGGGTTTAAAACACGTCTTCTATTAAGTATTCTCAGGAGACTTATTCATAGTGATAAAAAAATTTACTTCCCTGGATCATCTATAATCTTCTCACCACTTATTAAAACAATTTACATGAGTAGAAATCCACATAAAACAGGCATACTAATAGGAAAAATTATCAATGATGGAAGAATAGTTTTTTGGGATCCTCAAAAAGCTCTGAATCCACACATATTAATAATAGGTCCAAGCGGTAGTGGTAAGACAGAGTCTCTGATAACTATTCTAAAGAGAGCTCACTCCATATATGGATCAACGGTTGTCTTCATAGATGTCAGAGGTGATATTGTTAAGAGATTGAGGGAGAGAAATATTGATTTTCACTTAATTGATATCCCGAAAGAATCTCTCGGAGCTTTAGAACCGTATTATACCTCTCCTTGGATCAGGGTATATCAAGTCTTTGATAGCCTCATTGAAAGTTATGAGATAAATGATTTGAGACTCCAGGGGATCATCTTCGAAGTATTAAGACACACCTATGAGCACAGCTATTATCCTGAATGGAGTGATGTGCTCTCCAGATTAAATGCGTTATCTCATGATGGTTTGAGTGGTATAATTGAGAGAATTATAAGAGAAGTTAGTCAATTAGATAAATCTTCAAAGAGACATTATGACATAATCCAAGGCTCTGTTAATGTTATCTCGCTAAGATCATTAACTAAGGAGAGAGAAGAACTTCTGAGATTCAGTATTAACATGATTTTCCAGGACATAATGAATATGATGTCGAGAAGTAATCCAGATTCCTCTGTCAATACTTTCCTAGGCTTAGATGAAGCATGGATCCTATTAAGCAGAAGAGGTTCAAGAAGAATAATTAATTTATTGAGATTAGCTAGAGGTTATGGACTATCTATTGCTATGGCTACACAAAGTTTTAGAGATTTCGGAGATCTCTGGGATCTTGTTGTAGAGAACACAGGTCTTCTCATAATTATGAGTAATCCTAATAGAAGATTTTGGGAGGAGTCGCTTAATTTCTTGAAGATAGGTTGGAGAACTCTAGAGGATTTAATAACAATTATGAAGAGAGGAGACGCTATAATAAGAATCTTGCCTGATCCTAGAGCAATACCAGTTTCTATAGAGAGAATAGAATAAATTACGTGATAAAAAATGGATTACCTTATATTTCTTTGAAGAATTTGTAGAGTAAGGGTTTGAATCCTTTCTTCTGATAGAAATCTACTGCTATTTTGTTCATTGGTGGAAACTCAGCACTTATTAAATTAATTCCTCTACTTCTCAAGACTTTAATAGCTTCTTCTATCAGTAAACCACCAACTCCTTTATTTCTGTAAATTGGGCACACGTAAAGATCTGTTATTACTCCCTCGAAAAGTGGTTGATAGAATATTCTTGATCTTATCTCAACTCGTATTAGACCAATTATTCTTTCTCCGCTCTCCGCAACCAATATAAAGACATCTTCTCTGTCAAAGGAGTTAACTAGGTAGTTCTTAGCTGCGTCAATTATATCTTCTCGCACGGCATATAGAGGATCGAATTCCTCATTTAATTTCTTTAATCTCACTACTAAATCAACTAATTTATCGACATCTTTTTTCTCAGCGAATCTCACTCTGTAAGAATCTGGACTCATAAAATCACCCTCATAATTGTATGATATCTTTAATAAATCCAGTTCTAACTAATGTCTCATATTTAGCTCTAGTACTTCTAATAATGCTAGATGCTAATTCCTCAAGCTCTGAACGTGTCCTGGTTACTCTGGCAACGCCTTGTTCAATAGCTTTCTCGGCTACCGCCACAGCAGTTCTTATATATACCTCGAACTCCTCCATAGTAGGTATTATATAATCCTCATGAATCCCTTTCTCCTCAGCATATCTCGCTATTGCTTCTGCGGCTGCAATAGCCATTTCGTCCGTTATTGTTTTCGCTCTCACATCAAGCGCTCCTCTAAACACGCTTGGAAAAGCTAAACTGTTATTAATTTGATTCGGAAGATCACTTCTACCAGTAGCAACTATTCTAGCGCCAGCCTCCTTAGCTTCCCAAGGCCAAATCTCGGGAACAGGATTAGCTAATGCAAATACTATAGCATCTTTATTCATTTTAGCAATCCACTCCTTCTTAATAACGCCGGGACCAGGTCTAGATGCGGCTATAACCACATCTGTTCCCTCCACAGCCTCCTTAATACCTCCTTTTCTTAACTCTCCATTACTTTCTAAAGCTATTTGATACTTCCAAGGATTCTCGAATGCCATTTTATCAATATCTTCCCTCTCTGGATGTAAAATACCTTTACTATCCACTGCAATAATGTTCTTGGGTTTAGCACCGTACTTAACTAGTAATCGATAGGTAGCTATGTTGGATGCTCCAGCACCTATTAATGATATTGTTACGTCGGAGATTTTCTTACCAACAATTTTTAATGCATTGATCAAGCCTGCTAAAGTAGCTGTGGCTGTCCCCTGTTGGTCATCATGCCACACAGGTATACTCATTTCTTTTCTGAGTCGATCGAGTATATAGAAGCACTTAGGACTCTCAATATCTTCAAGATTTATGCCTCCAAAAGCAGGTTCTAATTTCTTAACCGTCTCTATAAAATCATCAGGATCCTTAGCTCTAATAGGTAAAGGCACGGCATCTACTCCACCTAAGAATTTAAATATTAGTGCCTTACCTTCCATAACAGGATACGCTGCTTCTGGACCAATGTTACCTAAACCAAGTACTCTTGTTCCATCTGTTATCACAGCAATAGTATTCCATCGAGAAGTCAATTCAAAACTAAGATCAGGATTTCTAGATATAGCTCTTGAAGGTTCAGCGACCCCTGGCGTGTACCACACAGCGAAGTATATAAGCTTCTCTATAGGGACCTTGGGTATAGTCTCGATCTTACCCCCATAATATCTGTGAGCGTTAAGAGCTATTGAGTACCACTTGTCAACATCTTTAGAAGACATGATTAAATAACACCTACCATGTATATACTTGGTGACTGGGTATATAAATATATTTAAACAGTTCTTGTCTAATTTAATCTATGCTTCGGGGGGCCGTTCACATAACCCGCTTTCTGTATACGGGGCATTAGGCTAAGCGGCCTACCCACGCCTCGCACGGCACTCATCGGCGTTGCTCGGCCTTGCTCCACCGAGAACCGGCTATTTCACCACGCCCAAGAAATAGTCAGGGGATCTGCCCCATCATCCACATCCTTCTTGGGCTGTGAGTTTCTGTGCCGGTTCAGCGGCTTCTCGCCGCTCCCCTTACGGGGTCGGTTGCCGTGCGGAGAGCGGAGTTTCCTCGGAGGCACGTAGCCTCCGTAAGCCCCGTGAACGGCCCCCAATTATGATATAACTTTTAATAAAATAAAACTATAATGGTGCAGAAGTATTGTTTAAAGACACATTTGATTTTATTCGATATCTAGATGAGATCGGTGGGAGAAAGACTGAGTACATTATAAGAAAAGAAATAAGACCTAATGAAATACCTTATGGCACATATCCTTGGATGAGACCTCTTGAGCAACATATTAGATTAGGTTTAATTAATTTAGATAAACCACCTGGTCCAACAAGTCATGAAGTAGCGGCATGGGTCAAGAAGATACTAGGTGTATCCAAGGCCGGGCACGCTGGGACCCTAGATCTTTGAGAGGAGATCCCAGCGTGTCCGGAGTTCTACCTATCGCTATTGAAGAAGCTGTGAAAATACTACGAATTCTTACTCACACAGCAAAAGAATACATAGCTCTTATGGAGCTTCACAAATTAGTTAGTGATGAGAGACTTTATGAAGTTATTGAAATGTTTAGGGGAGAAATATACCAGAGACCTCCTCTCAGATCTTCTGTCAAGCGATCTTTGAGAATCAGAAGAGTACATAAGATAGAGATAATTGATAAAAAAGATCGTTGGGTTCTCATGAGGATAGAAACCGATCCTGGCACGTATATTAGGAAAATAATTCATGACATAGGCCTGCTACTGGGTGTAGGAGCTCATATGCGTGAGTTAAGAAGAATAAAATCAGGTATTTTTACAGAGGATCTCAATTTAGTTACATTGCATATGCTTTCGGAAGCTATGTATATATACAAGAATGAGAATAAAGAAGATTTGTTAAGAGAATATATTATGCCTATCGAGATAGGAGTAGCTCATCTCCCTAAAATAATCGTTGATACAAATACTGTCGATCCTATAGCTCGGGGAGCTCAATTAGCGGTACCAGGTATTTCAGTGATAGATAAGAATATAGCCAGAGGAGATTTAATAGCTATTTTATCTCCCAAAGCAGAGCTTGTTGCAATTGCAAGAGCCGAGTTAAGCGCTGAAGAAATAATCACTAGAGAAAAGGGTATTGCAGCAACTACGCTCAGAGTAATAATGCGCCCAGGTATATATCCCAAGTGGATTAAGAAGGAAAAAAAGATCTAACAGGCCGCGGCCGGGATTTGAACCCGGGACCTCGGGATGTCTACCCCCGGCCACACGGCTCATTAGGAGCCCACAGTCCCGCGCTCTTCCAGGCTGAGCTACCGCGGCCTCCGCCAATATATATTGATGACAAATCCCTTATAAAAAATAATATTTTAGTTTCATAAGAACCTTTATACGATAATATCTATAGAACTATTGCTGGTATTTATTCAAGATCACTTGTATTAGAACACATCTGGGCTATATCTTGCTTCTTAAATAATGTAAAAAGAAAAAGCATTATAGTTAAAATATCTCTAATGTCTATTGGGTTACATAACGAAATTATGGTCTCCGTCCCCATGCTATAAACTAGATCTACATTAAGATCTTCGGAACGTAGTAGAGGCTCTATGTATAAAAATGATCTCTCACGTATTTTCTCAATCACGTCTTCGTATATGACACATTTAGTTCGTAACCCTCTTAGCAGAAAAGATACTGGATGTGTTCTATAAATAGTTTCTTTAAAGTTGATATCAACAATTCTTATCGTCAAAGAACTTTCTGATCTAAGGAATGCGAGTATTGGATATTCTGAGCTACGTAATATATCTTCTTCCTTTAAGAACTCCTCAATAGAATAGATCTTTATAATACTTGGGCATCTACATTTATTACTAATTCCGAGTTCACTGAAAAGTTCTCTGAGCATCTCCATATTAGTATCTGAACAAGGAATGTATTCACGAGTTCTCAACCATAAATCCTCTTTAGTAAAATATCCTATTTCTGCACATAATTTACTTAAAAAACTCTTCTCATCATATTCTCTACACTCTATAAGAATCGATCCTATACTGAACGCGATCCTATATATTTTATCTCGATAAGAAACATTACTTGTAAAAGGTTCCAGAGACATATATATTCTACATCTATTATTTTGATAAAGATACGAGAACTCTTTAAAAAGATCTTTAACTAGACCTTTTAAATCATCTTCGTAATAAAAAGATACGAGTTTAGGTAGATCTATAATGCAAGAATTTTTAGATATTTTAGGCATTATATCTCGATAAAAAAGATTTAGTGAGGAATTATAAAGGTTTTATTAATGAACCAAAATTAGTTACTGGAGTTCTGCTGTATGGATCCTGAGTCAATTTTAATGGAATTCATTAAGGAGGGTCTTAAGTCAGCAGATCCTTATGAGGCTGTGATAAGAAACTTGCATGTTGATGAGGAATATATAATCGCGAGAGGACAACACAAAATTAGAAGAAGAAGGACTCATGTTATAGGCTTCGGAAAATCTAGTGTTGGCATGGTTAAGGCTGTAGTGGATCTATTAGGTAGTGATATTGTTGGCGGCGTAGCTATATCACCTGACAGAGAATTGTGGATAGGTTCCGTGGAAATTGTTAAGGGAGATCATCCTATACCCTCCACTAACACTGAAAGAGCATCTAGAAAACTATTAGAGTATCTTAAAAATATTCGTGAAGATGATTTAGTAATAGTTCTAATATCTGGTGGAGGCTCAGCACTTTTTGAAGTGCCCTTACCAGGTATAGATCTTGTAGATATCGCTGAGATCTCTGAGATGTTAATGAGAGCAGGAGCAGATATAATTGAGTTGAATACCGTAAGAAAACATTTATCTATGGTAAAAGGAGGTAAACTGCTTAAATTAATTAATAGCAGGGAAATTATCTCATTAATAATAAGTGACGTGATTGGTGATCCTATTAGTTTCATAGCTTCAGGACCTACGGCAGCTGACGAAACAACTTTTAGAGATGCTTACAACATACTCGTTAAAAGAGGTGTATGGAGCAGAGTCAGAGATAATGTTAAGGAGGTTATACTAAGAGGTATAAGAGGGGATATCGAGGAAACAGTTAAACCAGGAGATCCTATTCTAAATAAAGTAAAAAACGTTATTATAGCTAGCAATATATTATCTCTCGAGTCCATAGAGAAGCGAGCCTTAGACTTCGGTTTCAGGGTCATTTCATTGGGTCCTTACATCAAGGGAGAGGCTAGAGAAGTAGGGAAAGTTTTTGCTTCGATTGCTAGGAGTATTAAGATTATTGGAAAACCTATTCAACCCCCGGCTGTATTGCTAGGAGGAGGAGAGACCACGGTCACGGTGAGAGGACGTGGAATAGGAGGTAGGAATCAAGAGATGTGTCTATCAATACTCATGGAGATTAAAGATCTTCCAAACGTATATTTCGCTTGTATAGGTACAGACGGGATCGATGGAAATAGTCCAGCGGCTGGAGCATTAGTAGACCACAGAATATACGAGGAGGCCCTGAAAAGAAATATGGATCCTCAAGATTATTTAGATAGAAACGACTCATATACTTTCTTCAAATCACTAAATAGGGCAATAGAGACGGGGCCTACAGGGGTTAATGTAGGAGATTTATACATAGGGTTGATACTATAGATACATACCTCCTTAAGATAAAATGTTAATATCTTTCATCAATAAATCTCTTTGGACAACAATGTCACCTGAATCCCCTGAGGTCTCAGCTGAGATAAAGAGAGTTATGAAAACAATTGATGGAAAATATGAATTATTCGCAGAATTAAGAATTCGCGAAAAAAGGTATGCAATATATATTCCTAAACTCTCTAAGAAACCAGAGAATGTGGTAGCTGTATCTAGAGGTAAGGATATCGAACTTAGAATTATTAGCGGAGACGAGGGTTTCTGTACATGTATTATTGACTCAAATAAGATCCTCAGCGGATGCTATTCAATTAAATGTCTAGGTCACGTTGGAGTATGGATTTATGATGAGGATATATTAAGATCACATCGGATTGAGGAGATCTCTTAGAAAAGTTTTTAATACTTTTGGTATTATTGTTGTCTTTTCTTGAAGGGGCATATAGAAGCAAATGGACAATAAGAACACTCCCAAGTGTATCTTGGTGCACTAATATATCTTATTCTGTTTAAAATCTCCTCCTCAGACATTTTTTCTCTTACTCTATATTGAGTGATTCTATCATAAGTGGCGTAAAGTAGTAATGTCTCTTCCAAATCAAATAACCAATTATATATTCTTGCCTGATCTATATGATGATCCATGGGTATATTATAGTCTGTTCTACTACTCTTAATCTCTACACCTATCCTCTTACCATTCTCTAACGTAATTATACCATCACATCTACCTCTTATAATAACCTCAGACCCCTCCGGAAGCAAGAGTTTCTTCTCTCCCTCAATCTCCACAGCTACCTTATCCCCAAATATATTTCTAAGTATGCTCTGTAGCCCCTTATGGAGAAAATCGCCTAAAACAAAAGGTGGATAAAATATCTCGTAAGCGCTCAGGTCAGGATAGAGCATTTCATATTCTCTTTTAATAGAACATCTCACGAGATCTGTTACGTAATATACTTTGGGGTCTCTGATATGTTTTTCTCTCTCCCTCTTCCTCCACATATATATTTCTTTGACAAGATCTAATTCTATATCACTCAATCATATCCCCCAGAACCATTTTTATATTATAGATGTATTTTCTACTAGAAATCTTACAGAATATCATTAAAAACTCTTAACTTACTGCAAAGATCCTGTTTTTCAAAATTCTTCTGAGAAATCTTTAAAATTTCCTGGGTAAATCACTCATAATGAAGCTAAGTTCGGCTAGCGATATATCTTATAACTTTCTTATTATTTAGGTGTTAATTTCAGATAAATTTATAGATATGCTATGAGTGGGGAAAGCTTATATCCACCGTATGATTTTGAGATTGAACGTATAGCGAGCTATATTAAAGAAAATAATTATAAAAAAATTTTAATACAAATACCTGATGGTCTGAAGATCTACGTCCCCTATATTTATAGAGAGTTAAGAAAAAGAGTGGGAGATTCTGTTGAAATAGTATTTTCAGGAGATAGTGCGTGGGGTTCTTGTATGTTAATTGATCATGAGGCTATGAACAAGGGTTATGATCTCTTAGTGCACATAGGTCATATAGAGTATCCATACTACAGATCTTCTTTTAATACTTTATATATCCCGGCATACAGTCTTTTGGATGTGGATCAAAGAACTATAGAGTGTGCTATAGAAATATTGAAAAGATACGATGCTAAGAAAATAGGGGTATTCTCAACAATACAACATGTGAGACTTTTACCTAAGATAGAGGAGGTTTTATCCAGATACTTTGATATAGTGTTTTCTGGAAAAGGATCTGTTGTGTTGGGTTGCGACTACTCAGCTCCCTACTCTATAATTCACAAAGTAGATGCTTTCGTTATTATCTCAGGTGGAGTATTTCATGGATTAGGACTAGGTCTCCACGATATCGTTAAACCAGTAATTAAAATAGATCCTTATGAGAGAAGAGCTGTTGATTTAACACAAGAGATCTACAAGATAAGACAAATAAGATACTATAAGATTATCCAAGCCCAAGACGCTAAACACTGGGTAATAATTGATGGGGTGAGGGGTCAGAGTAGAGAGTGGTTCAGAAAGTATTTAGAGAAACTTATTAGAGACAGAGGAGGAGAATATATCACTTATATCTCTGAGAACATTACCAGAGAATTTCTACTTAATATTGACACTGAGTGGGCTGATGCATACGTCATCTTAGCATGCCCTAGGATACCTATAGATGATCTAGCAGATTTTCACAAACCAGTTCTTACACCTGCTGAGGCTCGAATGGTTCTTACTGGAAAAATAAGTAGGTACTCTTTCCCATGGTAGTATCGTAGGGTCTATGACTCGATGAGTAGTGAATCTTGTAGTGGAAAAGATCCTTAATTTAATTTAATTAAATCACTGAGAAAATGATTTAAGGAAATGGGATTGTCGAATATGAAAAGAGATTTTTTTCCATTAGAACTTGAGTGGGAAAAAGAATATGAGCTTATATCAAATTTCATAAGAACATATCTCGAAAAAGCAGGTGCATCAGGAGTAGTGGTAGGTTTAAGTGGTGGATTGGATAGTTGTGTTGTAGCAACGATCTTAGCTAATACACTCCATCCCTCTAAGGTTCTGGCTCTCGTAATGCCAACATACTTCACCCCAAAAGAGGATATTAAAGACGCTCTAGAGCTAGCAAGTAAATTAGGTGTAGAAGCTATGTACATCGAAATAGATGATATAGTGAATCAATACATTAAGAAGACAGGGATCGATGAGATACGAGATAGAATAGTTGTTGCTAATTTAAGAGCTAGAGTTAGAATGACCCTCCTTTACCTAGTAGCAAATAAGAGGAATTATTTAGTAGCAGGTACGTCCGATAAAAGTGAATACATACTAGGCTACTTCACTAAGTATGGTGATGGTGCAGCAGATTTCTTAGTAATCTCGCATATATACAAAACGCAATTAAGAAGATTCGCTAGATGGTTAGGTCTCCCAGATAGAATAGCCTACAAACCCTCTTCTCCTCAGTTATATCCCGGGCATAAGCTATTAGATGAGTTGCCAGCAGATTATGAGATTCTGGATCCTATAATGTATGCTTTATTCGATCTTAGATTAAGCAGAGATCGAGTTATTGAAGAACTTAATTATCCAAAGGAATTAGTAGACTTTGTTATCAACAGGTATTTCAAAAATAAGCATAAGAGAGAGAAAATACCCTCTCCTAAAGAAGTAGTATTGCTAGACCCATTGTGATACTAAGAATCGGTCTTATCAGCGAAACAATATATTTGTAAATTCTTTTATTATGTTCAATTTATACAGCTAATAGTTACGCCTATGCATACTCTATATAAAATTATGTACAGTGATCAAAATATATGTTTTTTGCGAGATATTAGTTTATTAGTAGCCTAAAAATATTTAATTAAGGGAAACTTCTTGGACTCTATGGGCGAATTCGGAGAATATGTTTGGTTCGATGGAGAGTTAGTTCCATTTAATGAAGCTAAGATAAGTGTAATGACGTATTCTCTTCATTATGGAGTAGGAGTTTTTGAGGGAATAAGAGCTTATAAAACTGTTGATGGTAGAACGGCTATATTTAGACTAAGAGAACACGTTGAGAGACTATTTGACTCAGCAAAGATCTATAAGCTAGAGTTGCCTTATACACCAGAAGAAGTTGAGAAAGCTATTATCGATACTGTTAAAGCGTCAGGTTTTGAGGAATGTTATATTAGACCTCTTGTATTTCTAAATATACCTAAGTTAGGTGTTAGACCACCTCAGAGGAAAGCTTCTTTAGCCATAGGAGTTCTTAAGATGGGTAGGTATATGGGAGAGGCTTACACAAGAGGAGCTAGAGTAATAACTTCAGCTTGGAGAAGAATACCTCCTAATAGCTTACCTATGAATGCTAAAGCAACAGGCCATTACATAAATAGTTATTTAGCCAGTGTAGACGCGGCTCAAAGAGGTTACGACGAAGCTTTACTCCTCGATATAAGAGGTTTCGTGAGTGAAGGCCCTGGACAAAATATCTTTATCATTAAGAATGGTAAAGCAATAACTCCTCCTCTCTACGCATCAGTTCTGCCGGGCGTGACAAGAGAGACAGTAAAGATATTGCTAGATAGAGAACTAGGTATAGATGTTTTCGAGGATGATATCAGCTTAGGCATGTTGTATTCTGCTGATGAGGCTTTCTTTACGGGAACAGCAGCCGAGATAACACCAATAGTAGAGGTTGATAACATAAAGATAGGAACTGGCACGCCAGGACCTGTTACTAGGGCTCTGCAACAGTTATATGAGGATGTTGTGAGAGGTAAGATACCTAAGTACAGGAAATGGCTTACGTACATATAATCACTCACTTTTTAAATAAGGGTATTTAATCATATTTCATATCGCACTCTGAAAATTAAGTCATCCCCTATTCTAATTAGACCTCCTAAGTTTCTCATTATAAATTGAACAAATTTATCATAATTATTTAAAAAATGCATTAATTTCTCATAGGTGAACTCGCTTACGAAATTAGTTAACTCAGCTGAGAATAAACATGATCTGCTGGCTACACCAAATAAAACACCTCCGCTGGTCAGTAGATCTATCATAGTCTCCAGATCTGTGCGAGAAGGAATACATGAAGAGGCTGGATGAGTATGGATACTTGCTATTACGTTGTTTATCCTAGGAATACTAACTCTATGTATGTCACCTTCCAGGATCAGCCATTCTCCACTTCTAATTAGAATAAAAAGATACTCGATTTCTGTATCATGAGTTTCGTAAATAAATGATCTAAAGTTTTCTTTAAAATCATTAATGATCTCTTGGGAAATACGATGTAAAATTTCGTCTGTAGATAGATCTCTTAGGTTATAAATAGGACTATGTAAGGAGTTGTATGATATGAATAAGTTATTACTATTCCAGTGGAGCAGATCTAACTTATTGACTAATTCATTTATATCTACATCACGGAATTCCTCAGAGCATCGAATCGGTCTAAGATAAGCTTTTTCAATATCAGATGAACTATATATCTGAACTCTCTCGCAATTTAGATCCTCCCTAATATAATCTGCTAAGATCCTTAGTTCATAGAGTTTCGCTATTAACTTACTTCTTCGAGTGCCTATGATAGAGACTTTCTTTGTCAATTATTTCTCGTCTCATTATAAAAATACATTATAACAAATAATATAATGTGGGGTCGTGATATGAATCTTTTTGCACTGTATTTAGCAATATTATCAGTAAATTTCTTTATCTTCTTATCTTTTATAAGTAGAGCTATTACTCGACCTGAGATCTTGGCTGAGGAAATCGAGAAGTTCAGTAAGATCTCCGAGAGATCCTTATATAGAGGCTCTAGAAAGAAGAAAGAGATACTTGCAACAAAAATTTCTCTACTTAGAAAAAGAATATTTATTATATCAATGATCTCTGCTGTAATACCTGTAATTGGTATGAGCATAATAATTCTAACATTATCATTACTATACGGAGAAATCTCTCTAGCCACTTTATCCTCGTGCGCTCTACCTCCTCCTATAGAATTTTACGTAGGAGGTAGATGTTTTATTTATACTCCATGGATTATTCTACTCAGCTATTTAGCAATTATTCCAATATACAACTATTATTCTGGACTAGATTTACTAAAGAAGAGATAACTATGATTGGATCATATGATTCTGTCTCGGAACATACGAGGCTAGTACATATGTAAAGATATATAGTGAGAAAAAATTTTAAATTAAGTTCTCTACATAATATAATACGGTGCATAGAGCCGCGGTAGTATAGCCCGGACAAGTATGCGGGCCTTTCGAGCC
>JBMFLZ010000029.1:0-18962 GCA_049970935.1 Sulfolobales archaeon
TCTCTAGAAGAGGGTATGAAACTTACGTGGTCACCAGATCCTATCCAATCTTAGAGAGAGATACATCATTAAGATATCTATTTGTGAAACATAGATTCTATGCACCAATTATATCAACATATATTTTCTCGAGGAGAGCTGGTGAATTAATCAATTCACTAAATCCTGATGTGGTGATCATTAATAGCTACTGGGGTGAAACATCTCCTCTTTACATGAGAAAAAATATTAGGAAAATAGCTGTTATTCATGATGTAGGTCTCTTTAAATCAGAGATTGCGAAGAGAAATAAGATAAAGTATTTTCTGAGGGTTGAGGCTCTTAAGAGGGTCACTAGAGTAGTTGATCTGATAGCTGTGCCAACAGATACTGTTAAGAATGATTTAATTAATTACCTAGGGGTAAATGA
The DNA here is from genome assembly GCA_049970935.1 of Sulfolobales archaeon. Taxonomy (GTDB): domain Archaea; phylum Thermoproteota; class Thermoprotei_A; order Sulfolobales; family AG1; genus WYEN01. The sequence goes on from JBMFLZ010000029.1 coordinate 410, forward strand.
GGCTATCATAAAAGTATTGGGTTTCGAAGGTGTTGATGGACCGTTTAAGAGAATACATATTGATAATAACTTAATTGATATTATTCAAGTAGGTAGATTCGCTCCAAATAAGGGTCAGTTAATTCTTCTAGAGGCTGTTAAAAATCTATTAAATAAAGATCCGAAGATAAAGGATACTATAAGAGTCTATTTGGTAGGTGGATTAACTGATAGAAAATATCTTAAGAAGATCTCTCAAGAGGCTAAGTTGATTAATGAGAGATTCGGGAGAGATATAGTTAATATTATTGTAGATAGCGAGGATATTGATTACTACTATAGACTAGCTGATTTATGTGTCGCGCCTTCTGTGGCTGAGGAGGGTTTTGGTTTAACTGTTCTCGAGTGTATGGCGTATGGGAAGCCTGTTATTGCTAGTGATATATTTGTTGAAACAGGTGTTGCGAGTAGTGAAAGAGCATTGATAGTTCCGAGAGGAGATATCGAGAAGTTAGCCCAGAAGCTAGGGGAATTTATTAGCGACCCCAGTAGATACGAGGTTTTTATTGAGAGAGGTTTAGAGTATGCTTCGAGGAATACTTGGGAAAGAGTTGCTGATAAATTTGAGGAGTACATTAAGGAGCTAATATCTAAATAATGTAATGATTTCTCTCTCTAATGTATTTCTCTAGGATACGTGGATATGATCCTTGGTAAAGTTGTAGATCCTTTATAGTCTCTTGCTGAATTTTTCTTCCCAACGCCACGAGATCATCTACACCATATTTCTCTAAAGCGATTTTCCTGGCTAGTTCCTCTGGATCCTCTCTTGATTTATCAAATAACTCTCTGTGCATATACCATAGATGTCTAATAGCTGTTCTCTTGGGGTTTCTAACATGAATATGTAGACCCATAGGCTCCTTCAATAGAATCGCTTTATAGAGTCTTAGTGGAGCAATCAGCGTATCCACAGATCCCAATCTACCATATCTAGTCTCAGAGGACTTCGTATATAACCAATGCTCTATGTGAAGAGGATCTCTGCACACATGCTTGAGATCTCCGCATAACTGTATGAGTGGCCAATACACCAAGTAGTGTTTTCTAGGATCTAGTTTTTCAATAAGATCTCTTATGACCTTAGTCTTATCCTCAAATAAGATAAAATCACCATCCCACACAAGAACCCATCTATAGCTACTTTCTCTAAGAGCTTTATTTCGGGTCCCAACTATGTCTCCCGGGGGGATTCTGAATAGCTTTATATTTAACCCGTACTCTTTCTTGATCCTCTCTATTATCTCAGGAGTTTTATCTGTGGAGGAGTCCATGACAACATATTCATCAACCAGATCCTTAACAGATAATATGGAGGGTTCGATCCAGTCTTCCTCATTATATGTTATAACCATTGCAGTTATACCATTCGGGAGTTTTCTCGGATCTTCGTAGAGACCTATTCTAAAAAATATTTCTGAAACAATATTTCTCAGAGCAAAAGTTCCTCTTCTACCAAGCATTCTTCTAACTATTCTTCGAATACTCACTTAATGTACCCATAAATAAAATCTTGAAGACAATTAATAGATACTCAAATAATGAACTAACAAAGCGGATCCTTAGTCAGACTATGAATAATTTTACCTATCAACACCTCAATAAACCTGTATTGCGAAGATTTAAGTAATGCGTAAGAAGATAAAGAAAGGTGTTTGTAATGAGAATAGTTTACTTCGCCCCGACATCAAGAGAAGCTCCTCGTCTAGGCGTGTATAGATCTGGTAAAATAATTGATTTGGTAGAAAACTACAAGTCTCTATATAAGTCTTCGCCTCCTCACTGGTTCTTTGATCTAGGCGAGTATTTGGAGAATAGATACGCTCATAAAATAACTGAAGATATCTTATCAATATATAGTAAGAGACCTGGTGAGGAACCTAATCTTGTTTATGATGAGAATAAGATAATTTACCACCCCATAACATCTAATAATCAAAGAATTTTTTGTATTGCACTAAATTACTTATCACATGTTCAAGAAACAGGAAGACCTAAACCCACTAAACCATATATATTCATGAAACCAAGAACAGCCTTGATAGGTCACAGAGAACCTATACTAGTACCCAAGGTGAGTTCAGCTCCTGACCACGAAATTGAGTTAGGCGTAGTCATAGGATTAAGAGGCAAGTACATATCTAAGAGAGAAGCTTTAGAACACGTAGCAGGATACACGATTTTCAACGACGTAAGTTTCAGAGATTGGCAAATGAGAGGTTCTGAGGGTTTAGGTCTCGATTGGTTGCATGGTAAGGGTATGGACAGTTCCACGCCGGTCGGGCCTTATCTCGTCACTAGAGATGAGATTGAGGATCCTTATAAGCTCATACTTGAGTTAAGGGTTAATGGAGAGACCCGACAGAGAGGCTATACCTCTGAGATGATATTCAGTATAGAAGATATTATTGAAGAGATATCAAAGGGAATAACTTTACTACCCGGAGATCTAATAGCTACCGGCACACCGAGTGGAGTTGGACATTCTAGCAGGAGATATCTTAGAGACGGGGATATTATCGAAGCAGAGATTTCCAGCATAGGAGTATTAATTAACCCGGTAAAACAAGAGAGCTGAGATCACAAGTCAACACATTTAATATTTTCCTTAGCTAAATATTTCTTCGGGGAGAATGAGAGAGGATCTATTACTAATCGGATTACTATTAATGTTTCTAGGGATAGTAGTGATCTCAATAGGGCTAATACTTGCCTCAGGCTCCGGTGGAGGCGGCGGTCTTGGTGTGATTATTATTGGTCCGCTTCCCATAATCATAAAAAGTGATCCGGGGACAGTGCTAGGGGTATCGCTAGTAGTGCTCTTAGCTTTTATATTACTATTGCTTTATCTAATAAGAAGATTTAAGAGATCACTTGATTCAGCCGGGTTATATTGAGTGCCTAAGACACCTAAGTTAATTCTGGATCATTAACTTATAAGCTGTTATTCTTATAATGTATTGGATACTTAGGATGCCTGAGATCAAGGTAGTGATATCTGATCCTGATGTCAAAGAGGAGAAATGGTTAAAAGTTATTTTAGTAGGAGATCCATCTCTACCATATGGTGATGAAGAGAAAAATGGTAGAAGACTGATGAAAGCAAAGATCCCAAAGATCGTGCATGACATAATAAAGCCCGAGTTGGGTGTATTAAATGCGAGAGTTTGGAAAAGTAGCAACGAAAAAGTAAATTTCACACTACAAGTATCCACAGTTGAGGACGTTGACAGTTTAGAAGTTAAGATACCTGCAGCCTTCATGAGAGAAAAATTTGGTGCTGAAAGAATTATTGGTGAGATCTCAAGAGCGAAATCTTATCAAATAACACTTCCATCTGATAAAGCGCAGAGATTATATGGGTTCAAGATCGGTGATGTTATTGAGGGAGGGCTTGTGGGGTTGCCAGGTTATACTCTAATGATCACTGGTGGAAGCGATTATTCGGGAGCACCTATGCTACCCACACTACCTGGCCCAGGAAAGAGATATGTTCTGCTCAGTCAACCACCAGGTTTCAGACCTAAGGAGAAGGGTTTAAGAAAGAGAAAATTTGTTCGAGGAAACACTATTAGTGAAGCAACAGTTCAAGTAAATACTGTTATTATGAGAAAAATCGAGACCCAGAAGAAATGAAAATTATCAAATAAACTATTATTTACTAATTATTTCTCCGTAGACACTTTCTTGAGTATATTCATCAAAATCAACCAAATCAGGATCCCACCAATTCACCGGAGCATTTCCATGTCTTATCAACGGCTTATCTAGTCTTGATAAAAGAACTACTCTAGATGGTCTACTCTCAGAAACTATCTTATAGCCAGTAACCATTGATAAGATCTCGGCGAATCGCTTAACTTCATCGTGAGTAGGCATATTATCTCTACTTAGTCTATAAGTAGATGTGCCAACATGCATATACGCCTTAACCTCAACAAATGTGGGGGACCCAAGATCTATTAATTTAGCAAATCCCTCTGCTGCTCTCTCACTCATATTCCAATTCTTAACCGCTGTTATTCTATAAACAGTTGGGCACGTGAAACTTGGTAAGATCTCCAGGGTCTCTAGCGTCTTCTCCCATGCTCTCGGGACAAGTGGTGCATTGAAGTACTCATATGTTTCTTTATCATACGCCTCAAGTGATACATAGAGTTGCGAGGGTTCTTCATCTAGATTCGCGAGAATATCTGGTCTAACACCCCTGGTCACTAGGAAGGTCGTTATATTTCTCTTGTGATACTCTCTAATTAATTCTCCTAATCTGGGGTACAGAGTGTTTTCTCCTGTGAGACTAATTGCTACATGCTTAGGATCCATTGCCTCAGCGATCTTCCTCGGATCAACACCGTGAGCCTTGTAGCCTGATACTGTTCTTCTGTGCTCAATAATACTCATCTCAACAATGAACTCAGGATCATCTATTTCAGGCAGTCTAGTCTCATCCCAGTTCTCCAATAAATCTGTTGGTCTAATCCTCCAGCAGTGAAGACAAGCATTCCAGCACCACTGAGTAGATACCGAGGCTTGAATACATCTATGACTATCTATTCCATAAAACTTCCCCTTGTAGCAATACATGTTATCCATGAGAACCTTATGCGTCCACAGACATTTCTTAACTGCTGAGTGTCCACCTATTAAATGATACTTCTGTTTCTTAAGAGATCTATTGATACTTGTGTAGGGATCCGCTATATATGAAGACTCAATTCTATATCTAATAACCATCTCTTACCTCTCTAAGTAAATATGTATTAGATTAATTAAAATAAAACATTTCTAGGTTTAATATAGGCTCACTATATTTATCTCAGACATTATTATATCATTACGCGAGTAAATACTGCTCTTCCCACAAATCTCTTAATTTCTCCACCGAAAAATACTTTAGAGCCGCATTTAGGGCATTTATCATCGTTGACAAGTTTCTTGATCACTACTCCATCGATTCTTCTACCAATTAGTGCTCCACAATATATGCAATTAATTGTCTCAGGAATATATTTTTGATGTGATGCTATTATGTAATATTTATTCTCGCAGAATTTTTGTAAAAGACTTGAGTAGCTCTCTATAAAATATTCACTCTTATCTGCCATATAAAATGCTATGGCATAATTACCTATTCTACATAGATCTTTAATCCATATGGTGAAAAATGTTCTATCACGGGGATCCTCACTTATATCATCTACTATAAACTCCTTGTATACACTTTTTTTATTGATTCTGTCTATGAAATCTGTTATTTTTCTCAGATTTATTAAAGCATTAACTTCAATTAGTAGCACATCAATATTCTCAAGACTTTTTTCATCACTTATTTTACTCAGTAAATTGTGTTTAACTCCTACTTTCACATTATTTCTTCTAAGGATCTCTAGAATAAGCCCACTTCCTTCTTTACTGAGAAAATCGCCACCTGAGAAAAATAATAGATCAGCTCTTAACTCATTATATCTCTTAACGATATTATCTAGAGATATTTTTTTGAGATCAAAGACTTTTCTAGATCCGTAATACTCTCTCCATGGACAACTGAAACAACCCTTCTCACTCGAGAAGATATATATAGTGAAAGCTAAGCCACCAGGCTTGTAGTATGCTAGTGGTATAAGCTCTATAGAATTAAGTGATGATGCAATGAGATCTTCAATATAGATACTACTTAGATTCTCTGACATAGCTATCTATTACACCAGACCTCGCTACACTAATTTCTCCGCTAAGTACAATCCCACTCTACTTGATAAATCAATATATTCTATATGCGGATCATCAATAAATCTCTTCACAGTATTTCCACAGAATATTTTATCAATACCACTACTCAATACTCTGTTTAAAGCATCTGAAACAAATAGACAGTGAGCACACAAAACATATATCTTTTCGGAACCACTTCTTCTCAGAATAGAGGCTACTTCAGCGATTGTTCCTCCAGTCGATAATATATCGTCTACTATGATAGTCTCTCTTTCTCTAACAGAATCTATGTTCTCTGGAGCCTCTGTCTTAATAGATCCTGTATATCGATCACGGTATTTCCTAAATACTAAGTACTCTGTATCAAAGATCTCTGAAAGTGTCTTAGCTCTCTCTGCACCTCCTTGATCTGGTGACACGATAATTGGTCTTCTCAAGATCCATTTTTCGCGTAGCGTCTCTCCCATTATTCTTATTAGATTAATGGCGTGGACTCTATCAAATTCCTTGGATACGTAATCTGAGTGTGGTTCTGCAACATAGATTTTCTTAACCTTACTGTTTTGAGTAATATGTCTTATCACGACCCTAGCTGAGACAGGTTCTCCTCTGAGAAAAACCTTGTCTTGTCTAGCATAAGCCATATATAGGATCAGTAGATAAATGTCTTTATCGTAGCTATCTAATATGTCAAGTATCTGCAATATTTCAAAGAATCTTCTATCTTGCTCAGGAAACATTGATTGAATAATTAATAATTTTTTCTCATCTTGTAATTCATCTATTAATCTTATGTAAGTCTCTCCATCAGGGAAGATTCTTTGGTGAACACTGTATAGTCTTGAGTTAAAAAGTTCCTTAAATCTCGAACCATATCCCGGATCTCCTGGAAGAGATATGATGCCGAGATCTCTAAGATCTCTTTTCTCCATCTTCACGACACCTTAAACCTTAAGTATCTTTTTATTCTTGGAAAATTTTACTAATCTCTCTAGAGGCTTCATCAATGTCTTTATGTGTGTCAATAGATCTCCAGTAAGCATCTCTGAAGTATATAGCTTTTAATTTTCTCTCCTCGGCTAATTTCGGAAATGTTGTTCTCTCAAGATCCCCTTTCTCAGGTAGATAATTAAAGATCTCTTTTCTCATCACATAAACGCCAGCATTGATCTTGAAGTCCTCTAATAGTGGTTTCTCAATAAATCTCTTCACGTATAGATTATCATCAACTTCTATTATTCCATAGGGGCTTCTCAGAGGAACAACACTTATTCCTGCCAGAGCATATTTATCATCTAAAAACTCTCTCACTAATCTATTTATATCTAGATTAGTAATAATATCTCCATTGAGAACTAAGAAGTATTCTTCATTTCTTAGAAGAGGCTCTGCGTTTTTAATTGCACCACCTGTTCCCAAAGGCTCCTCCTCAACAACGTAGCTCACTTTAATATCGTATTTGGCGCCAGATCCTATTTCATCAATTATTTTCTCCTTTTTGTAGCCAACTAATAGGATATATTCTTTCACGCCGTATTTCTTCAACCAATTGATTTGCCAAAGAATAATTGGTTTCCCATTGATCTCAATAAGAGGTTTTGGTTTATCTTCTGTTAATGGTCTAAGTCTTTTTCCTAAGCCTCCGGCGAGAATAACAGCTTTCATAATCCCCTTCACATATATTTAAAAAGACTCATAATATATGTTATTTATACTATCGTATTCTCATAGCGCAAAATCAATTCCTAATTAAATATCCACAGGTATCATGAGGCTAATAACTTCAAGAGCTTTTCTCTTAATATCCTCATCTATGTAAATAACTACTACGCCTCTACTAGGTAGCCCGTAGACAACAGCGTCTCCAAATGATCCATAGGCTATTATTGCTAGAGACAAAAGATCTTCTTCACCGTCAACTAATACTAATGTCTTCTTATTGTTTTTATATATTGTTTCTATGAGATCTCTTATCTCTAGGTTTATATGACCTGGTGGATTATAGATCCTATAAATAATCCCGATCCTTGCATAGATCTCCTCAATATCACTAGTGTCAATATATGTCTCTCTAATCGTTCTTCGATCAATAATTGCAGTATCTGGAACAAAATTAGTACTCAACATACTTTTAACAACAATATCTCCTACGCACCAATTTCTTCTACCAAGGATCAGATTCTTTACTCTCTCAGCAACTTCTCTATAATCACTTCCCTCAACAAGTATTCCAACAGGTCTTGACAGTTCTCTTCTCAAGTACTCAGGTAGCTTAAGTAATTTCATTTAAGTACTTCACATCTCCAAATGATTTTAAGTTGCTTAATTTATTAAGTGTATTGTCTAGCTAAGGTATCTACTGCAGATGATATTAATGCCAGTATCTTCATGATCCTATATACTTCAATAATATCTTTCGCCTCATACTCTAGCGTGTAAGCATTGATTCTCTTCATACCAGGTATCTCTTCACCAGCGTCAGCATATTCACTTCTTCTCATTACATACTCAACTTTTATAGGAGGATCTATTTTCAGAGGCTTAATAAGTTTCTTTTCGAGTCTCTCAATAGCTAATCTAATACCTTTTCTCAACTCTTCTTCAATGATATTCATAGGTTTCATAATCCCAGCGTATCTAGAGATACTTTCTTTAAATTCTACATAGACTGTTAATGGAGAGATCTCTTCAACATCTCTTCTAAGAGTATTATCACCTGCTACAAGGATCACTGGCACATTATAATTTCCGGCGACTAGGGCATTTATATAGAATTCACTAGCTCTTAATCCGTTTATCCTGATCTCCTGAAAAGCCGCTCCACTATATGTGTGTTCCGCAATACCTCGAGTAGTTCCAGCGGCCGGGTGATAGCCTATGAACATGGCTGCACTAAATCCTCTATCAATACCGAACACCATACTGAGAGGCCTTAAAGAACCTCTTATTAAATAGACATTGTCAGGAAGATCTAGGTAGCTTAAATTCCCCATGAAACCATGTGAGTCAGCGACCCACATCTCGTACCCTAATCTATTAAGTTCTTCATTGACGATCTTCACGATTCTTGACATAACCTCTCTTAACTCACTAAATAATTTAGCGTCTGGACTCATTTGAGACAAATGAAACATTCCTGGGAGACCCTCAGCATCTACGGATACATAGATTCTCTTCATAAAACATCTCCGTAGGATATATAAATTCAGCTTATTTAATCTATTCTTAACACAATAACATTAACGATAACATTAATGAATTATATAGATGTTGAATATTTGTGAAGACTCCTCGGATCTATATCTCGCTTTTATCAATTTTCTTAAAGACGTGTTTTGATGCTTTGTAATATGTTACGTCTCCGTACATATCAACTACTGCAATGACCGGAATCATGTTTTTTGAGAATGCTTTTTCTATCCACTCTAGCAACTCGCTTATTGGTACAACAACGTTTTCTTCGGTAACATATATCTGATATTTCTTTCCTTCTCTCTCTAACACTAAGTCATTTTCTCCAAAGCCTCTCTTAGCGATTCTACCTCTCTTGTATAAGTCGTGTAGCACTGTGAAAAGTAGCCACCACTCTTTCTTATCAGCATGCATAGAGGCTAGATCTCTTAGAGTAATTTTTTCTCCCCCAGGTCCGTAGACTATTGCTTTGTCTTCATGCAGTAAATAAGCCACTTCTAACGGATCTAGTGTACTTCCCATCGGGTACTTATCAGATCCTTTCTTGACAATAAATTGACCTGCTACATACACTATGTGTATCTTTTCCATCTCAGAAATATTTTTATTCAGTGACCTAAAATATTGATGTGTTTATCTGTACCCACCAGGTGATGTGATCTGCTAGATCTCGAGATAAGAAAAGAGATCATTGATGTGATGAAGAGACTTTATCTGAGAGGTTTAAATACCACATACACGGGAAATGTTAGCGCCAGAGCATCAGATGAATCAAAATTTTGGATAACACCATCATCTAGAGACAAGTTTAATTTGAGACCAGAGGATTTATCATATATAGATATATCATCTGGGGAGAGATTATTCGGTGAGAAAGAGTCCTCAGAATACAAACTCCATCTAATGATCTATAGAAAAAGAAGTGATGTTAAAGCCGTGATCCATGCACACCCACCCTATACCAACATATTAGCCAGAAAAATCTCTAGATCATCTTCTATCAGAGAGAGTTTCAATGAATTTTATCAATCACTTTATGAGGCCCTGACCTACATAGGGAAATATGATCTTGTGGGAGATTATAAGCCCGGGAGCTGGGAACTCGCTGAGGAGGTCTCAGAGAGATTTTATAAAGACAGAGATATATCTGTGGTACTAATGCTTAACCACGGAATCGTCGCTGTAGGAAGAGATCTATCCGAGGCTCTCAATAAAGTGGAGGTATTTGAGGATCTAGCCAAAATGTATATTTTAGAGATCCTGTGGGCGAAGTAATACCCTAGTAGTCTAGATCTCGATCTCTCTAATAAAGAGAATGATTTTATACCCCTCAACACACCTAATTACTATGGAGAAGAGCCGGGGTGCCCGAGCGGCCCAAGGGGCTGGCCTGGAGAGCCAGTGGGCGATGAGCCCGCGCGGGTTCGAATCCCGCCCCCGGCGCTATGAGACTTAGTTTCGTCATGATTTTCCGTGGCATATATACGAATCATGATTATCAGTATATCAGCATATTTATATTACAGTGCTATTAATAGAATTTTTCTGGGGCTCTGATATAGTGGATCAAGACTTTATTCAGTATTTGTGGAATTTACTAGTTATTATTGTGGCTGTCTCATTAGCGATCTTGTTATATATTTTAGCTCATAAGTATTTGTTTAGATACATATCGAGAGCTTTGAGAAGACCTTTTATAATTCTTTTCGAGATAATCATATTATTTTTCTCGTTATCAATTATTTTAGCATCAATAGCTATGCTCTATGGATTCCATGAATTATTTGTTATTATATTCACGTTGTTTATAATAGCCTCAATAATTCTTATATTAGGATCTAGGCATATTATCGAGGAGTATATAAGTGGACTCTTTGTATCAGATTTATTTGATCTAAAGATTGGTGATTACATAGAAATAAACGGGTTCAGAGGTCATATTGTAGCGATTAGTGATACTTCAATTGTTATAAGAGATCCTCATCGAGACCTGATCCATATACCTTACACTACATTACTACATAAATCGTTTAAGAAATTTAGAATTGAGGAGGGTCACGAAATAATAATCCCAATAACAATTCCCTTAAAAACAAGTATTAGAACGCTAAGAGAGGATATTCTCAAGATCGCTGATGAGTTAGGTATGGAGAACACACGTATAAGTATTGAATCTATCAGTGAAAATAATATAAAGATCATTATAAGAGGTATCATAAGAGATCCTAGGAGAGAGGAGGAGATCAGATACAGTCTCCTAGATCAGATCTATAATAAACTATTTCAGCAATAGACCTATTCTCGAGACCTCATTAATCGTTTATTTATTAAATAAAGTATTACCCCTATGATCACCCACGTAATTATTATGAGAAGAGTTCTATACTTAGCAATAATCACTATGATGAGCGCGGCTGAGAGCATTATGGCGCCTAATAACGCTGTAATTGATATTCCAAAGATCCTTGGTGAGGTAAATGCTCCGTAGAGTCTCCCTCTCTTTGATAATATGGCTAGAGACAAGGAAACAAGTAAGTAATTAATTAAAGAGCCTATCGCATATACCTCAACTATAAATTCTATTTCTCCAGGTAGCACAAATAATATTGAGATGAGAAAACTTATTAGAAGAGCTATGTGCGGTGTTCTGAATCTTCTATGCACATCACCTAGACGTGAAGGTAATATTTTATCGGTGGATAATATGTATAGCAGTCTTGAGAAAGATACATAGCCTGTTAAAGCTGCAAGGATCATGATTAGTATAATGTTTACAGATGCTGCGGAGACTATGAGAGGTGTTAAAATAGGCATGCTACTCGCGATTAAAAATACTGATAGCGCTGGATCAATACTTAATTCTGTGTAAGAGACCATGGTCATTAAGAGATACATTAGAGATATGCTATAGATAGTTCCTATAGCTATTACCAATAAGGTTGCTCTAGGGATCTGAATTAATGGTTTTTTAGCTTCACCGGCTAATTGACCTAATGCATCGATTCCTGTGAAACCTCTTGAGGCTAGTGCTAAAGCAAAAAATAGATCCAGAGGATCAATATTTCTCCAATTGAAATAAGGAGGATCCGCAAATTCTCTTCTTAGCATCGTTACTATGATACCTGGAAGTATTATCAAAAAACCTATTGAAATAAAGTCCAGTACAGCAACTATTTTTGCTGAATTAGCAGATTCTCTAATACCGATTACTGTTAGTATGAATAGCATCGTTGAGAGCGAAATCGCTAAGATCTGAATAGGTATTTGCTCCAGTATCGATGAAATAGGTAGATTCATACGTGATGATAGCGAAATTATATATTTAGACGCGTCCACTGTCCCATAACTTATCATCATAATCTGATCTAATGCAAGGAGCCACGCAGATAAGAAGCCCATGAATCTACCCATTGAGTATTTTACATAGAGATATGATCCTCCGGACTCAGGGAAGTGAGATCCCATCTCGCCGTAGACTAAGGCTATTATTATCATTAGAGCAACAGCGTATATCGCCACAAAAAAGGATTCGCGACCCGCGTAATAGGCTATGAAACCCATCATTAAGTAATAAGTCGACTGAGAGTCGTGATGAACCAGTGAGTATATGTCAAATGTGTTAAGCTCTCTTCTTAACCAATCTTTTCGAATCATTCATCTAATCATCTCTATTAAATTACCTGTGGAGCCTACAACAACTATGTAATCTCCCTCCTGAATCTCCTCATCTCCGCCATTAAGGATCTTGTCTCCATTTCTGATAATAATGATACTTACATTATAATCTCTCTCGAGTTCAGCAATTGTTTTACCAAGTATCTTCATATCACCTGTCACTAAGGATTCTAGTATAGATATGTTTCCTCTAAGAGGTGATATCCTAGTGAACTTAAGAGACAATATTCTCTGGATCCTCCCTAACACACAATTGGGTACATTAACGACTTGAAAACCCTCTTTCTCTGCAATAGCACTCTTCTCATCACTTCTAAGACTAACGATGATTCTTGGTACGCCATTCCTCCTAAGATACCTAGCTATACTTAGATTAAGATCATCATTAGGAGAGACTAGTATACCTATCTCAACATTCTCAAATTCTATATCATGAAATATTTTCTCCAGACTCTCTTCACTTAGTGCAGTCTGGATGCTGTTGAGATCTATGGAGTGAATGTATACAGGTTTATCAATGAATTCCTCTCCTCGCTCATATGAAGTTATGATATGAACGATGTATCCGTTCTCTGTCAGAACGTATATGAGTTTATTTATTAGATCATCGAAACTATCTAGTAAAATTACTTCTCTTTTCAACTATTTATTTACCCACTTTAAATAGTTTTATATCACTAACTAATATATTTAAAGCATCTGATCATAGGTTATATCATTGGTTTATTAGCATTCGGCTTCGTAACCTCTGTTTCTTCCCTCAACAACATCTATAAGATACTCATTGCCTAAGCTCTCTAATATTCTCGTTATCCTCTGCTCCTCATCTAATTCAATTGGAATAAATACCGTGGGCCCCATGCTACTTAATCCGTAGCCTACCCCTGAGCGATCTAGATATTCAGCGATTCTCTTGACTTCATCAGCTTGTATTCTCCACTCGATTGATTTGAACCCTATATCTTGTATTCTTCGTAGATGTCTCCTAAATCTATATATGTCTCTTCTCTTAATGCTGTTGAGCAATCCCATGAGCACGTGATAAGAGACTTCGTATACCTCATTTATATTGAGAGGAGTATTGTTTTTAAAAACTTCTAATTCTCTTGAACCAAAGAATCTTTTATTAATTCTCCTGGGTCTTATCAGGACAAATCTCCATGTCTCAGGGATCTCCTCACGAACCAGTATTGGCGGAGGCGGACTCACCGAGTAGTCAGATGGTAAAAAATCTTTTTTCTCCACATCCTTTAGATGTCCACCATCTACTATGAATCCTCCTAAAGCAAATCCGTGAACACCTATGCCTGAGGTCCCACCCCTCCTGATAATTCTCGCGATTAATAAATGATCTGGGGTCTCATCATATTCCAGGATCCATATGCCCGTGGCTATAGACATACAGAGTTGTGTTGTGGCTCCTAGACCTATGTGCGGAGGATATATCTTTTTTAAATTAATTGTATAATAGCTATACCTATTCGATGTATCTACTATATATTCTCTTATTCTCTCGAGACATCTCGAGACTATCTCTAAGATCTCTTCATTACTGTCTGGCAATCGTATTTCATCGGTATTGAGCGAAGGATCTTTATATATCTCTATTTCAAAAAATGGCTTATCTAGGATCACTCCAGCACCGCCATCAATTACCCCCCAGCTGGCGTTGAGATCTATGAGTGTTATATGTAGCCTAGAAACACTTCTGATTCTACATTTCTTCATTAATTACCCCTAGAACCTCAGTGATTCAGGTCTCTTCTCCTGAATTCTCTCACGTATTTTCGGAAGTATCTCTTTCTGAACTTTCTCAACAAAATCCTCTGGTAGCTTAGTGAATATTGGAGCTACCTCACCAATGATTCTTGTGCCAGGCTCAATAAGGTAGGAAGCTTTTCTTGGGAGAATAATTTCTTCTATATCATGTTTTAAATCAAAGAGTCTCCAGTATCTCTCAGAGGCTCTAGGAGTAAATGGATACATCAAGAGCATTATAATAGTAGTTATATTCACAGCAACATATAGTGTTGTTGAGGCTCTAAGCTTATCTCTCTTGATCTCTTCCCAGGGAGCTCTTCTATTTAGATACTGATTCCCTATTTTACCGATTTCAAGAATTCTATCAAGAGCTTGCTTGGGCTTGAATCTAAGCATTAGATCTATGTACTCTCTATAGTTCTGATCAATCATAGACCAAGTCTCTTTATCTGTCTCATCGAGTTCTCCCGGCTCTGGCACAGTTGAATCAAAGTATCTTTTAATGAAACTAAGTACTCTATGGACTAGGTTTCCAATGTTGTCATTAAGTTCTGTATTAACTATTCTGTGAAACTCTCTCCAGCTGAAGTTAGTATCTCTCTCCTCTGGTCTAATTCTCATTAGTGAATATCTCCAGTAATCTGGGTCAGGTATGATCTCTAGTGCTTCATCAATCCATAGACCTATTCTTCTACTCTTGCTAAATTTCTCTCCCTCGTATAAAATGTATTCTGTTGCGGGTATTTGATAAGGCAATACGTATGGGTCTCCAGATGCTAGAAGCATTGCTGGTAGAATAACTGCGTGGAATGGGATATTGTCTTTACCTATGAAGTATACTGTTTTGGTTTCTTTATCAAACCAGAAATCTTCGAATCTCTTACCATTCTTCTCTAAGTATTCTTTAGATGCTGATAAATAGCCTAGTAATGCGTCAAACCATACGTAAACTGTTTTGTTATCAGCTCCTTTAAACGGTGCTTTTATCCCCCATTTATTATCTCTTGTTAATGATCTTGGTCTAAGACCTTCTTTAATCCATGATAGAGCATAGTTCCTCACCTTCTCATCTAAAGTCTCGTGGGTCTCCAACCATTTTCTGAGATCATTCTCAACTTTCCTGAGATCAAAGAACCAGTGAAGAGTTGTTTTAAAAACAGGTTTTCTACCACATAGCGCACATCTTGGATTAATTAGATCTGTTGGATCTAGAAGAGCACCACAATTATCACATTGATCACCTCTAGCCTCAGGATAACCACATCTCGGGCAAGTACCCACAACGAATCTATCTGGTAAAAACATTTGATCATGTTCACAGTATGGTAGGATCTGTTCTTTCACATATATGAATCCTCTCTTCTCTAACTTAGTTAAGAAGTCTGAGACAAATTTTTTGTGTTCTTCGCTCTCGGTCCTCGAGTAATTACTTAGTTTAATATCGAATCTATTCAAGAGATCCACTACATACTTATGAGCTTCATTGGTTAATTGAATTGGTTCAATAGATCTTCTCTTAGCTTCAAGTTCAATAGGTGTTCCATGCTCATCAGAACCACTTACCGAAACAACTTCCTCTCCTAGTTGCCTAAGGAATCTTGTGTATACATCAGCTGTTAATAAATGAAGTACCGTTCCTAAATGGGGAACACTATTAATATACGGCCAAGCTGCTGCAATTATCCACTTGCCCATTTTAATCTCTAGAATACATAGGTGTAGTAGAGATAAAATTTTTAATTTCTCTAGGTCAAGTGACTTTTGATTGAGTATCAGATGAGTTTTGGAAATGAACTACTTGAGTTATTCTCATTAACAGAAGATCTAGAAGATATTTTGAGAAAAAGACTTGGATTAGGTATAGAGGATTTCCTACTCTCAGATGTCGCGAAAAGATATTTTGAATACTGTTTTGATATTCTTAGATCACATATTTCTCCTAAGGCGCAAGTGTTTGCTCGCAGAAGCTCTTTAGATATAGATAGATTCATTATACCTCATCTAATACTTCTTCTAATAGGATCTATTGAAGACACTAATATTAGAAATACAATTATTGAGAGAGAACTCAATAGATTATTTAATATATTTAGTCTCTTTACACCCAGTGCAAGTAGAGATGATACAATCAGATATTTAATTGATCTTGCTAATAAAATTGATTTAGGAGTTGAGAGATGCGATAAGCAACTTGTGATTTATGAAGCAATTGATAAGAAAGGTAAATTAAGAGTAGATATATACGACGTGAAAGTGAATATACTAAGTTTTCTAAGGATTTTGTCGCGTTATAAATTAAGTGAGAAATATGATTTAACTAAATATCCTATCTCTAAAGGATATATTTATTTGAGAGTATTTGATGAGGATCCTGAGAAACCATCACTATATGCTTTACTGAAGGACATTTTTAGAGAAAGAATGAAGGAACTTGCTAAATCATATAGTGTATTTAGAGATCACCAAATTATTAAAGAATTCATAGCTAAGCTCGAGGAATTAAAGACTGAGTATTCTAAGACTAAGAAGAATTTCGAGATCCTCAGATTATTAAGTAGAGTGAGAGTTATCGAGAAGTACTCTATTGAGTGGAGTGAGGAATTATTTCCAGAATGTATTAAGAAGACCCTTAGCAAATTAAGAGCTGGCGAAGATCTTTCAAACGATGAATTGTATCTATTATCAAGTTTCTTAGCGTACTCAAATATCTCTATTGATGAGATTCGAGAAAATATTCCTGAGGAACAAAGTTTCTTGATAGAGATCATAAGGAGAATAAGAGATAGATTCAATGAAGAGATCTATTATCCGCCACCTCCTTGTGCGTATATAAAGAAGTATATGGGGATCGAGGATAATGAATGTTCTTCGAAAGATCCCTTGGGAGAATATATTAAGAGAGTAAAAAATTTTTTAAAGAGATCTAGGAAAGTACAAACATCGTGATTTCCCATATTAAACTTATATGCACACACAGAATTATATAGCCAGGTGAAATCAGAATAATACTGGATCTAACTAACATAATTATTATATTATTAGTGGGTTTAGTAGCAGGTATCCTTGGATCAATGTTTGGGTTGGGGGGAGGATTTCTTATGGTGCCTCTACTAACCTTCTTAGGTTCTGATATAAGAGTCTCTATAGGGACTTCAGCTACAGCAATATTCTTTAACTCTTTATCAGCTACTATATCATACTCTCGAAGTAAACTCGTGATCTATAGAGCTGGTCTAATAATCGCATTAATAGCTATTCTAGGAGCATACTTAGGTGCTCGAGCAACTAAGTTAGTAGATACTAGTACACTAAGAATCCTTTTTGGATCAGCACTTATACTTGTTTCTGTAAGAATGATCTATGACACATTTAAGAAGAGAGCTTTACAGGAACAAAAAATTAGATGGGGCACAAAGACATACATTGAGCTGCTACTGGGAGGATTCTTATCAGGTTTAGTGGCTGGGTTGTTAGGGGTTGGTGGTGGTGTTATTAATGTTCCTCTACTCTCATATCTAGGTTTCACAATTCATCAGGCGGTAGCTACATCATCAATGGCAATAACAATAACTACTGTGTCATCAGCGGCTACACATTACCTCATTGGAAATGTTAATTTGTATCTAGCGACATTATTAACACCGACACTAATCATAGGAGCACAAATAGGTTCTGCCATAGCTAAGAGAACAAGCTCAAAGAAACTAAGAATAGGATTCTCGATACTTTTAGTATTAATAGCTTTAAGAATGATCCTTGAAACAATCTCAATATAAGATAAAGTTCTATGCGGCGGCCGGGATTTGAACCCGGGATCGCCGGCTTGGAAGGCCGGCGTCCTAGACCAGGCTAGACGACCGCCGCCCTCTGCTCCTTCTAGTATATTAGGTGTCTCGGGTATAAATTTTTTGGATGATGTGAGTCATGCCCTCTGATGAATGATGATCTTTTGGGGTATCTGACGGTTCATTCTTTTTTCTCGCTTCTACGCAGACAAAGCTGTATCTCCCATCATCTATTGCGGGCTCCTCTAATCTAGGCTCCTCTTCCGGTCCATAGCTTAAGGTTCCTAATGCTCTGATTATTTCTAGACCTACACTACTTATCATCTCATACAGTTCCTCTCTTGATATGAAATGCGCTACGGAGTAGAATGGTGACTCACTTTTCTTTC
>JBMFLZ010000030.1:0-16404 GCA_049970935.1 Sulfolobales archaeon
CCTCAGGATAAAGTAGCCCATAGACTGTCCAAGGTTTTCTACCAACTTCTCTAACAAACCACCCGAAGAATGCTGCTAGGACAACGCCAATGAATATTAATGATGCCAGTAGAAAGATCTTTGTCTCATTTCTCTTAATAGGTCTCAGCACTAAATTAACGAGTGGAGTGATCACTGGAACATTATAGAGTAATCCTGCTAATGCTATAGAGGCCACGAATGCTACCATGCCACCCCCTATCTTAGTGTAGTAAGCTATGTGAACAAGTTCTAGTCTTTGAAGTGCTTTGTTGAGATCACTGATACACACATCTCTTACCTTAGTACTTAATATAGTGTCTAATTTATTAGGATCTAGTTTCACGTTTATGCTATTCGCGATAGATATGAGAGTATCTTTACTTAGGTTAAGGGTCTTAGCTAAGTCACCAATTGTTTGATTACCGAGTGAGTCGCATTTCTGCGCTAATCTATCAAAACCAATAATTGGGTGATTAGGATCTCCGTAGGCAACTAGCGCAACAATTGGATTATAGAATGTTTCCTTAGCACCTTCCATCATTGCAAACTTAGTTGGGTTATATTTAACTACGGCCTCACCCATAAAGTGTCCAATAAGCGTCGGCTGGATCAGTATCAATACTAAGAGTGGTATGAAGAAGGCTCTCAGGATCTTCACATAATCATTGTTCCCTGATCTATAGTATCTGTAAGCCCAGGCAGCCAAGGGAAGCGATGAACCAATTATAACTGCTGCGATGAGATTATGTAAAACACTTATCACAGCATAGGGAGACACTAAAGAGACTAAAGGATCTGTTAGAATTATTCCAATACTCTTTGCGACATCAGGTAATTGAAGAACAGCCTGTAGAGGTTGTCCAGAGGCTAAGAGAATAATTTTTAAAGCAACAAGTTTCTGCGGATCTGTGACTAGTGGTCCGTAACTAGGCATAAACGGATATAGAGCGCTTGCCACCGGCCCAACCCCCCACGGGGCAACTAGCCATGAATTCACAGTAGTTATCAGAAGCCCGGAAAACAATGCGAATACCCAGTACAGCGCTAGGATAAAGATACTATATATAGTTTTGATTCTTCCTAATGTCACGATGAATAGTATTAGGAAAGCTATTTCATTAGCAAAAGCTATTAACTCAAGGGCTAGTGGAGCAAATGCGAAGGTTGCTATAGCCAAATTAGTGCCAGGCCATATCTGAACTAATCCAAATTCCACCAAGGTCCCTGTAATAGCTCCTAGCGCGAAATTCACGGCTAAAACCATTGTTGCTACTCTGACAGCATTGAGATACTTCTCTTCACTTGTTCTGCTATACTTATACAGAAGAGACATAATTACGAGGGGAAGACCCAGTGTTAATGATACGAATACTGCGTGGAAGTATATTCCTAGGGCCGATAAATGTAGTAAGGAGCTTGTAGAGTCCATAGAAACACCTCTTAACAACATATCTATACAGTTTTTTGCCAAAGCTTAAAAAGTTTGATTTGTTTAAATAACTCTAAGACTATGTGATTTCTGATCTGAGTAGTCCCGTTTTTAATAGTAACTCACATGCTTTGCAAATATCTCTTCCAGGACTAGTGGGTTCTCCACAGATTCTACAGACACCTAATCTAATACTTGATCTAATTGTTTCTTCGGCAAAGATCTCGTCAAAGGTCTCTATGATTCTGAGAAGAGTGCCTGGTCTCTCTTCTTCAAGTAGATAAAGAATATCTCTTACTCGTGCTCTCAGTGAAGGCATCAGATTAAGATAAGGACACTCAGCGACCTGGGGGGTGTAGCCTCTGATTTTTGCGTATATAGCTGTCTCATACTCATATATTTTTCTCAAAGGCTTAACTCTCTGCACAAAAAGTTCTGAGGGATTTCTTCTCATTGGATGAATACTAATTATTCTATTTATATCTCCCCTCAGGATATTAATGATAATTGTCTGAACCTCATCATCTAAATTATGAGCAGTCGCCACCTTATCATATCCATATAATCTAGCTATATAATTAATTCCTCTTCTCCTAAATATTCCACAGAAGGTACATGGGGACACCTTAAGATTCTTCTCAAGAGACTTCTTAACTATCTCATCAAGTGAGTACCCAGTTAATTCCTTAATAGATGTTACGTGGAGCTCAACTCCTCTCTCGAGGGCGTATTTTTTTAGTCTCTCCAAATCCTCCGCTCTATTATAACCTTCAATACCCTCAATAACTGTTACGCCACCAAGTTTCGAAGGATCATGTAATTCAGATAATACATCTAGAAGAACGAAACTGTCCTTACCCCCAGATAAGGCTAGAAGTACTCTTTCGTCAGGATTAATCATTTTATATCTCTTGATTTCTCTCTCAATTCTTTCTCTCACGTCTTTGATAAAACATTGTGAACACAGCTTCTTACCAGTGTGTCTCTGATATACTGTGGCTTCCCTGAGGTGACACATATCACATAGCGGCAATTTTCTCGATACATATAAAAGGATTATGTGTATTAAAAATAACTTTTAATGCGGATAATACAATTATTTTAAGACACATATGTATCTCATTCACAAATTAAATGATCTTATTGAGGCAAGAATAGTAAGAAGGATCAATAGATTCATAGTTGAGGTTAAGATTAACGATGAAATTGCTTTAGCTCATAATACGAATACTGGTAGATTAAAAGATTTTATAGTAGAGAATAGAAAAGCACTTCTATTGAAGAGATCCTCGGAGAATACAAAAACTCAATACAGATTAGTAGGTGTAGAGGATATTGTCGCAGGAGATTTTGCTGTGATAGATACTATTACTCAAAACAAGGTATTTGAGAAATTAGTAGATCAAGGCCTTCTTAATTGGTTAAATAAGTGTAGAGTCGTGTCGAAAAACCCGGTGTACGGAGATGTGAGATTTGATTATAAAATAGCTTGTTCAGACAAGATATATCTGGTAGAGACTAAGAGTGCTGTGTTGAGAGGAGAGAATAATGAGGCTATGTACCCAGACTGCCCCAGTGAGAGAGGAAGAAGACATATCGAGAGATTAATAAGACTAAGTGAAACAAGAGAATATGAGCCGATGCTAATATTCATTGCCGCAATGAAGAACCCTTCTTGTTTCAAGCCATATAGACAAGGTGATCCTTTGATTGAGAAACTAATTATTGAGGCTATTAGAAGAGATATTCCCGTGAAAGCCCTCAGCATATACATGAATAAATCAGGTGAGATATTTCTAGATAATCCTGATCTTCCTATTTGCTCAGATTTTCTAGGTGAAGTACATCTCCTAGAAAGATGAAATATAAATAGTTAAGGGTAAAGTTAGTATTGTTTGGAGTTAATTTTGCAAACCCCATATAGTATTGTTTCAAAAACTTTGGAGACTTATCTTCGAGCTTATTTAGCTAGGAAATTAAGAGAGAAGGGATATTCGCAACCTAAAATAGCTGATTTACTAGGTGTATCTCAACCAACTATTCACGCGTATCTAAACAGCGAGATGTACAGTATAGACAATATGCTTAGTAAAATTCGAGAGATAGGGATCTCTGATAAAGAGTTTATCTTGATCGCTGAGCAAATCATGAATCTCTTGTTAGAAGGAGATAGAATTGGTGCAATGAGAATATTTCTTGTATACATAAACGGCTTGCTATCATCTCTTAAATTATGTAATTATCACAGAAAGATAGATCCCAGGATCCCCGAGAATTGCAATATATGTGCAGAGATATTTATAGTTAGAGAAGATATTGAGATGATTGAGGCGCTGGAGAGAGCATTTCAATTAATATCCTCGATTAAGGGTTTAGTGAATCTTATCCCTGAGGTAGGGATGAACATAGCTTATAGAAGAAAAGAAACCAGAGATCTAAGAGATATACTTGCTTACCCCAGCAGGATCTTTAAAATAGATAATCAGATTGTTAAAATAGGGAGACCTGAGTGGGGCGCTAGTAGGCATCTAGGCACTATACTACTAAAGATCTCTGCATCAAGACCAGAGCTAAGAGCCGTTGTGAATCTCAAGAAACATGAGTGTATTAGTGAATGGATTAAAAAGAATAAGATCCCTCATAAAGTAACAGGTCCTCACGAAACAGGTCTTGAGAAAGAGGTTATTGATGATGTTTCTAAAGCCGTGAGTCTCAATAAGGATATTCGTTTAGTGATTGATGAAGGGGGTATATGGCTGGAACCTAATGTATATATATTTGCTGAGGATCCATTATCACTTTCACTGATTATAAGAGAGATAGTGAGTTTTTGTCAAGAAGAGACTTTCTAGCTATTTAAAAGATTCTTTATCGCACAACAATAACAGTTATTGGGGCATTGATCACCACACTAAGTGCTGTGCTACCAATATTTATATCCTCGGATAATGTTCTTCCTCGAGCACCAATTATTACTGCGTCGAATCCGTGTTCATTTATGTATCTAATTAACTCGCTTGATACGCTTGACTCACTCGGATTATAGGTTAAAACTTCGTATTCTATATGTATTCTTTTCTCTATTGATTTTCTCTCTATTAACTCTCTGATCTCTTTATCATCCTCATTTACTCTCTTAACATGAACACAATGGATCTTGGATCCATATCTCTTAGCAAAATCTAGTGCTAGATCAAGCGCTTTAAAACTATTCTCACTACCATCAATTGGAACAAGTATTCTTCTAAATAAGAAACTTATCTCATATCTCTTCTCAATACTCAATTAAATCACCTCATCTGATCTCGCCTGATAATATTCCTAGGCTCCTATCTGTTTTCTCAATACTTTTCCAAGGATCCTTCTCTATAAGAGACAAAGCTCTTATAGCATCAATGTTCTCGGGAATAACAATAGCTTCTTGATGAATCGCTTGAACAAATATTATTTCTCTACCCTTGACATATATGGTGTCTTTAAAAATAACATTTTCATACACATCATATCTCTTTCTCCCCAGATCCCTAGCTAATTCTATGACTTCAGATGATGACTTGATCCCTGTTCTAGAGGAGTCTATCAGAATTATCCTGGGAGTCTTTGAAAAAGCCTCGATAACCTCCTCTTTAGACACATTATTTCTCATTCTTACATTAAGAATATGCATATGCATAAGAGTAGTTGGTGAGGCGATCGCTACTGTCTCAATATCTATGTCACCTAGGACTGTTTTTACATCAAGTGCGTGATGACTAGGGATGGAGGGAGGATCTAGGACAAGACTATTAATTGGCCCCCGATCAATCTCCTTGGGATCAGCTCCTCTTCTAATAATAACAGCTCTCACACTCTCGATCTCATTAACCCTCGACAAAACCCATAAAACCCTCACTAGCCCAGTGGTGTTACAACTCACTACTCTAACAGATCTTGCGCCTAAGGCTTTCTCGTAATTAACAAAAGAATTAAAGCTAAGGTCAGCTATACCAGCTTTCTCACCGCCCTGAAAGATCATTTTTAGACCATATTTCTCATAAATAGACTTGTACTTAGCTCCCACTCCGCCGGGTGTAGCGTCTATCACGATATCAATTTTTTCTAAAAGATCCTCTATGAAACCTTTAAACTCTATTCCCTTATCAATAAACTCCTTCTCCTTCTCTCGAGGAATATAAATATCAAAACCTTTTTTAAGAGCTGATAATGCCTCATAATTAGGTCTTGTTTTAACAACACCTACTAATCTCATATCATCTTGAAGAGCTATAGCCTCAGCGACTCTCTTACCTATTGTTCCATAACCATTTATTCCTACACGTATCATTTCTCACCACCCCAGAATTTTCTATAGGAGATCTCTAGAGCCTCTATAGCTGGTAGAGTTGATTGAGAGAGATACTCTAGTAACGCACCACCTCCGCTCGATATATGTATCCTGTTACTTCTTACCTGATCCTCTGGAACATACATATTCAAATGACCTCCCCCAATAATTACATAGGCTTTAGAGGATATTGCTTCTTGAACAAGTCTCTTTGTTCCCTCCGCGAATCTCTTATCCTCTATGTATCCAGCGGGGCCTCTCATTACTATTAAATTAGCTTCTCTCATTATAGATGCGTACATTTCAATAGTTTCTTCACCTATATCAAGTGGGGTACCTGTCAAATTATAGGCTGGTTCGTTAGATACTTCATTATTCGATTTCAGAACCCTATAATCTATAGGTGTCTCTATAGGTGCTCCTTGAATAATTAATCTCTTAGCTCTCTGAATAATACCTAGTAACCCTCGGCTCTCTAAGACCCTCGTCACATGGGGGCCGCTCTTGATCCCTTTAGCAACGTGAAAAACCAGTCCAACTAATCCTGTGGTTAATATCCTATCAGCTATTCTTCTCCGAGTAATATTCTCAATCACTCTTATAGTATCAATAACCTTAGCACCACCTAAAACAAATATCTTAGGCGATGAACTCTCCTCATTAATTTTAGAAATAGCATTTAATTCTCTCATCATAACGGGTCCTGCACAAGATCTGATGACAGGTGGGAACCCAACAATGCTGGGTTGGGATCTATGTGCTGTAGCAAATGCGTCATTAACATATAGATCTACTAATGGGCTCAGTCTCCTAACCAAATAAGTTCTGGCATGGATCTCTGGAGGAGCCTCAATAAGCTCCTCAGATAAAAATCTCACGTTATCAAGTAAGATAACTTCACCACTTCTTAATTCACTAATCTCTTTGAGTGCTGCAGGTCCTATTATATCAGGTATGAATCTTATGTTAACACCAGTATACATTGATAATAACTCAGCGTGTTGAGAAAGATCTGTGAAATCATTCTCTCCAGGTCTCCCTTGATGCGAAAGTAGAACAAGTGAGGATCCTCTCTTAACCAGTATCTTGATAGTCTCGGAGTGAATTTTTAAACGTGTATCATCAATTATTTTACCAGTATTCGGATCTATTGGTGAATTCAGATCAAGTCTAACTAGAAGTTTCTTATTACTCAAGT
Source organism: Sulfolobales archaeon (assembly GCA_049970935.1). Classification (GTDB taxonomy): domain Archaea; phylum Thermoproteota; class Thermoprotei_A; order Sulfolobales; family AG1; genus WYEN01. The sequence continues at coordinate 6,973 of JBMFLZ010000030.1, forward strand.
CAATTTCGTCGAAACTTTTTATTAGGTTCAATTCTTGTAACCATAATAACTATAATACTCAAGGTTAATAAGTATACCCATTATACTTATTTTAATTGAATAAAATTCTGCGGATAATTCTTTTAGTCACATAGAAGTTATGGGGCCGCCGGGATTTGAACCCGGGACCACCAGCGCTCCGGGTTGGGGATACTCACCCCAGGCTGGCATCCTTGCCAAGCTAGACTACGGCCCCCATAACATTTATTATATTATTTTCTACTTTTATAGATTTACTCTGTGAGATCCCACAATTTTATATTTGTAGATTATAAGGGTTTGGAGAATATATATCTGGGTTGATGCAATAGGATGTCTTTGATCTATGAGCCTTTTAGAGTTATTAGAGATCGTGTTCTTAGTGATATTACCTTAGGACTGGGAGTTTCCAGGGACTCTATTATTTTTGAGGAACCCTCTAAACCTGAATTAGGTGATTTAGCTTTTCACTTGATTAGAATGGGAAAGTTGTTGAATAAGGATCCTGAGGAGCTTAGTCATGAACTGATTAGAATACTGAGTAGAAATGTGTTTGTTGAGAAAGTTGTTCGGATCAAAGACTACTTAGATATTTACTTAGATCCTGTTCATCTATCAACCGCATTATTCTCCGCAGTAAAAGAGCTTGGTGAAAACTATGGGCTGGTTCCCGCGGAGAAGAAGTATAAATATGTAATCGAGTATGTATCCGCAAACCCTATTCACCCACTTCACATAGGTTCTGGAAGAAACGCTGCTCTGGGAATAGCACTTTCATCAATGCTTAAAGCACGTGGGCACGAGATCCAAACAAGATTCTATGTAAATGATATGGGTAGACAGGTCGCTATTGCTGTGCTGGGATTTAGATTATTAGGTGAGCCTAATCCGCCAGAGGGGGTAAAACCCGATGAGTGGATAGGATTTATCTATGCCGCTACACACACGATAATAGACGTAAGAAACTTAAGGAATGAGCTGGAGAAAGCAAAAATAGATCCTACTAGGTATAGAGAGATAGTAGAGGAATTAGATGTTTTAGTAGCAGATGCAGCTAGATTAAGAGAGAGATTCCCTGAGTACTTTGATAAATTAGTTGAGGAATTATCAAAGATCGAGGATCCTGAGAAAGAGATCTCTAGACTAATGATTTCTTACGAGAAGAGAAGTGATGAAGATATAGTTAGAAGCTTCAGGAAATTAGTTGATTTATGTCTAAGAGGATTTAGAGAGACACTAGATAAATTAGGTGCGAGATTCGATAAATGGGACTACGAGAGCGATATTGCGTGGAGTGGTTTAGTTGATGAAGTAATTAATCTAGCTAAGAAATCAGTATATTATGGCACTCACAAAAATGCTCCAGCCATAATATTTAAGGATCTGCAGAAAGACAGTGTTATTAGAGAGAAATTGAGGCTCCCAAGAACTCTTGAGATCCCGCCGTTAATAATTATGAGAAGCGATGAAACCACCTTATACACTCTTAGAGACGTAGCATACAGCATACACAAGTTCAGAGACAGTGGAGCAGACTATGTAATTAATATCATAGCTTCGGAGCAAACATTACCTCAAGCACAGATTAGGTTAGCTCTTTACGCACTAGGCTTTAGAAGAGAGGCTGAGAACATGATTCATTTCAGCTACGAGTTAGTATCTCTGCCAGGTTACAAAATGAGTGGAAGAAGAGGAAGATACATAACCTTAGACCAAGTAATTCAAGAAGCTAAAATAAGAGCCGAGAAGATACTAGAGGAAAGAGGCACTAGAGCAGAGGAGAATATAGCTGAGAAAATAGCGATTGCAGCTGTTAAATACGCCTTGGCTTCTGTATCACCCTCTAAACAATTAGTATTTAAATTAGAGGAGGCCTTGGATTTCGAAAGAAATTCAGCACCCTACATACTTTATTCACGTGCTAGAGCTAAGGGAATACTAGATAAAATAGGTGAGGAACCCGAGCTAGATGAAGTTGATTTTCGCGGGGGTGTGAGTGATTGGTTGAGGAGGTTATTAGTTCTTGAACTCTCTAAGGCTCCGTCGATTTATGCAAAAGCTGTAGATGAGTTATCTCCTGAGATCATAGCAAATACTCTTATTAAGATCTCCGATTTATTTAATACATGGTATCAGAAAGATCCTGTTATACACGAGAAAGATCCTGGCTTAAGAGCCTTCAAGATACTTCTTGTGAAAAGTGTTCTAGTAGTATTAACCAACGGCTTAAAAATGATGGGCATTGAACCTCTAGACAAGATATGAAGAAATTAATAATGTGAAACATTATTCAAACAATTTCATGTATCTCTAAGTTTTGAGTGTTTGACTGGTGTGAGTATCTTTGGGGAAAAATTATTATAACCACTGGGCTCGCTATTTTATCTTTTATATTCGGAATGTTTAGCTTGGTATTGCTTTTACCGCGATTTTGTTTCTAGGTCTTTTATGTGGGAAAGTTTCAACACTAAGCGCCAGTATGTATAGTACATCTAAGAAGGTTAAAGAGTGCGGGGGGTGGGATTTGAACCCACGCAGGCCTACGCCATCGGGTCCTCAGCCCGACCCCTTTGACCTGGCTCGGGCACCCCCGCCCATTATTGTTTTTATATATGAAGCTTAAAGTTTTTGTTTTTTCATGAAGTATTTTTATTGGATGATGAGTGTAGCTCGCTAATATGATAGATGATTTATCTCGATCCCTCTGATAACCTCAGGACCTATATTTATATCGTTTTAATTCTTCTTTATGTAATTACTATTGAGTGATTATCTTGAGTATTGGTAGGATTGAGCATAATATACTTTCTGTTCTCGAGATCTCTATGAGTATTGAAGAAAATCTATCTATGATCTATGGACGAATCAAATTTCTAATAAAAGATCCCTATGTGAGACTAGTTCTAGACTACTTCTCTAATGAATGCTGGATCCATAGAAAACTCCTTGAGGATCTACTCGCACTCGATATTGAGCAATTCAGAATTAGAAGAGAAGAGATCAGAGATGTAATTGATCATTTAGGTGAGAGTTTTAAAAATGTCCGAGATCTTTACCTAAGATCCCATACCATATATAATGAGAAAGAATTAGTGTCAATAGTGAGTGAGTTAGAGAGAATCTCAAGAGATCTCATAAACACATACTCTATGCTAAGAGCATTTAGAAGAGAAGAAAGTTATCTTAATAAGATCCTAGATCTATTAATATCGGACTCTGAAAAACACTCCGAGATCCTTAGAGAACTACATCAGTATCTACAGGGAAAATAACTCATGATCTCTATCTATGTAGTGCTGTGATGAAGAGATCTTCGATGTTTTTCTAGTTATAATGGGTGTAATAATAATAATTTTTTTAATGATTATAATTGATTTAATGCTTAAATACCGGTCTTTTAGGAAATTTTTGGGGATACTACTATATGATTATGAATATAATCGTATTGAGTATCTTGATTGGTGTAGGAGCCGTAATTTACGCTATTTATTTAACTAGATGGGTTCTCTCAAGAAATCCTGGTACTGAGAATATGAGACAGATCTCAGAATTTATTGCTGAGGGCGCAAGAGCTTATTTAAATAGACAGTTCAGAACCTTATTGCCTATTTTAGTGATTCTAGCAGTTCTAATAGGATTATACGTGGGTGTTTGGGCTGCTCTATCATTTGCCGCTGGCGCACTAGGATCTATCTCAGCCGGGTATTTAGGAATGTATGTTACTACGAGATCTGCTTCAAGAACAGCTGAGGCGGCTAAGAAAAGCCTTGATGAAGCTCTTAAAGTGGCTTGGAGAGCCGGTGCTGTTATGGGTCTGTCTCTAGCTGGTGTAGCTCTTCTAATAATCTCTCTACTATACACCCTCTACATTTCAGTGGCTAGTGAATGGACTATTCCTCTAATAGCTATCGGGTTCGGAGCTAGTTTAGTTACATTATTCATGAGAGTTGGTGGAGGGATCTACACTAAGGCAGCTGATCTAGGAGCTGATCTAGTCGGTAAAGTGGAGAAAGGTATCCCAGAGGATGATCCTAGGAACCCTGGTGTAATAGCTGATAATGTAGGAGACAATGTCGGAGACGTAGCTGGTATGGCTGCTGATGTCTTTGAGTCATATATAGTGACTATTACAGCAACAATGTTTCTTGCTGCCATACTTGGTCTAGAGACTATTTACGTAGAGATCCCTCTTCTATATAGTGCCTTAACACTTTTAGCAACTTATCTAGGAGTAGCTCTTATTAAGACCAGGGGCGTCGAGGATCCTATGAGAAGTGTCTCCGGATCAATATATTTAGTGGCTTTACTCTCTATCATTTTTATCGCCATAGCTAACCTACTTATTTTACCATTATACAAGGCTATTCTATTAACAATAATTGTTTCTCTAGGAATTATTCTCTCACCAATTATACTAAGGATCACAGAGTACTACACCGCTTACAATTATAAGCCTGTTAAGAAAATCGCTAGACAAGCAGAAATTAGTCCTGCAACAGTTATTGTAGAGGGTTACTCGACCGGATTATTCAGTGCTATTCCTTCACTAATAGCTATAGTTACTATATTAGGAATAACATATTTACTTGGTGTATTATCTGTCGGGGAATTAGTTAGTGAAGTATTCGGTGGTTACAGAGGATTACTCGCAGGGATCTACGGAACAGCGCTAGCCTCCACAGGACTTCTATCAATGGCTGGAATAATAATAACAGCTGATTCATTTGGTCCAGTGAGTGATAATGCTAGTGGAGTAGTTGAGATGGCTGGTTTACCAGATGAGGTTAGAGAGAGAACAGATAAACTAGATATGGTTGGCAACACAACAAAAGCCTCAACAAAAGGCTACGCGATAGCGAGTGCGGCACTTGCGGCATTAGTACTATTTATAGCTCTAATATTCGAGATAACGAAATTTATTGGTATTGATAAACTATCAGAGATCCTCTCAAGCATAAGTATAGTGAACCCGAATCTGCTAATCGGTGTATTCATAGGAATAATGATAGTTTACTCCTTCAGTAGCAAAACCCTAGCCTCAGTAAGTAAAACAGCTATGGAAGTTGTTGAGGAGATCAGAAGACAATTTAGAGAGAAACCAGAGATCCTTGAGTGGAAAGCTAAACCAGATTACTCACGAGTTGTTGATATAACCACGAAGAGAGCACTAGAAGAATTTCTCAAACCAGGTCTAATAGCGATAATAACTCCCGTGGTGGCGGGAGCCTTACTAGGGTGGCAAGGATTAGTGGGGGTAATAGCTGGAGCATTGATAGTTGGTGTACCAAGAGCACTTCTGATGGCTAATGCTGGTGGAGCCTGGGATAATGCTAAGAAATATATTGAACTCAGCGGTGGCAAAGGTAGTGAGGCTCACAAAGCCGCTGTTATTGGAGACACGGTAGGAGATCCATTTAAAGATACCACAGGACCCTCACTTAATCCATTAATAAAGGTGCTGAACACATTATCAGTTGTTTTTGCACCAGCGATAATTAAGATCAATATTTTGCTAGGAATCAATTTATTTAGTGGATTATTACCTATTCTATTAATGAAGTAATTCTCCGCATATCTTCGCTAGAAAACAAGGTGCCCACGATCTTTTATCATTTAAATATAGAAAGAATGTTTAATTCCATGGGAGCAGTTATTAATGAAGATAGGTCTGTACTTCAAAAAAGATAGCCCATCAGCTCAGGCATTGACTAAGAGAATAATTGATTTCCTGAAAAGAAATAATACCGAGGTTTTTATTGAGAAGAATCTAAAATCATTATTTCCTGATGTACCTGAATTTGATATGTCAAAAGATAATATAGATGTTATTATCGTTGTTGGTGGAGATGGGACTGTTATAAGAGTACTTCACGAACTTCGAGAAAGGATCATACCATTAATGACTGTTAGAATGGGTAAGAGAGGCGTTCTTCTAGATATTTCGCCTATAGAGATCGAGGAGAGATTAAAAGATCTTTTAGAGGGAAGATATGTTTTGAGAGAATATGAGAGAATATTTGCGGAGATAAATAATGTACCTTATCCACCGGCTATAAACGAAATAGTCTTGGTAGCATCCTCAGAATACTACAGATCTAAGGTGATAAGATTTAGTGTTTACAAGGATCATTACCCAATATATTATTTGGAGGGAGACGGAGTTATCATAGCAACACCCATCGGATCAAGCGCATATTCACTTGCGGCAGGAGGCCCCCTACTAGATAGATCTGTTAAAGCAATGGTGATTACTCCGTTAGCCCCAATATACACTTGGGCTAGATCTGTTGTTGTTCCTATTGACTCCACTATAAGCATACAATTAAAAGAAGGGTCTTTACCCGGCGAAATAATTATAGACGGATACGAGAGAGTTCCTATTAAGCCAGGAGACACTATAATTGTGAGAAGATATCCTCAACCAGCTAGAATAATAAGATTCCATGAAGATGAGAGATTATATGAAGAGATCTTCGGGAGAAAATAAAGAAAAACTCATAGTAGATACAGCAGGATTATTTACTATACAGAGTTTTACTTCGTCTCAAGAGATCTACACAGTTCAAGAAGCAATCGATGAGGTCTTAGACGAGGAATCTAGGAAAAATCTTAATCTTGTGATAGCCAGTGGGAAATTAAAAATTATTCAACCGAGTCACGAAAGCGTCAGATACATAACTCAATTAATAGAGAACTTAGGTGTAAGAGAGGCTTTATCAGACACTGATATAAAGATCCTTGCTTTAGCCTATCAATTCACTAAAGAGGGGTATAAGGCAACTATTGTTTCAGACGACTCGTTTATTCATAGAGTAGCTAGAGCGCTAGGTGTGCAGAGTATAAGTGTTAAATATAGGGTTTCTGGAAGAAGTAAATTAAAATATTATGTGTGTCCAGTATGCAGATATAAAAGTTTAAAGAGATTTGAGGTGTGTCCTGTATGTGGAACTCGCATAGGGAGATGAAAAAGTTATGTTAGTGTCGCGATATAAATATTATCCGAGTTCTCAATAATCTTCACCTTACCTCTTCTCCCAATGAGGCTATCAGGATCCTCCACATCAATTATTGTTATTACTACCTCCTCTTCGCTGTCTACGGCTAGAACCTCTTTCTTAAGCCAGCCGGGAGAGACTATTTTAACAAAAACTTTTTCCTCCACTTCATATTTAGTGGGTATGGATCTTGTTTTTCTTATACCAAAATCAATATTTTTGTAGTAGAGTGGTATACCGTATTTCTTCTCAAGTTTCTCTAGAAACTCTTTGAACATGCCCCAACTAACTTCTTTAACTCCTCTAATTTTTCTTCCGTATCTATGGATCATGTATTTCTGAATACCAAAAGGAGGAAATCTTTTTCCAACGCCAATTGATAAACCCCACTCAATGATTTCCTCAATATCTTTATCATTGATCCCTGGTATCCAAACAGGTGTTAGATGTATATCAATTCTCGTGTTTTTAACTATATACTCAGCAAATTTCTTTACTTTCTCAACATCGTACCATTGAACACCTTGTAGAAACCTTGCTTTAGCAGGATCAAGAGTATCAATACTTAGATTAATTCTATCTAAACCAGCTTTCTCAAGTTCATTTATTAACTTATATGAGAGTAATTGCCCGTGTGTTTCTACGGCTACTCTCGAAAATCTCTTCTTTAATTCATAAACTAATTCAGGAAGCTTACTGTATGTCGTGGGGTCTCCTACACCATCTATCAGTGCCTCATCTATCTCATTATTCTTCAAAGCGCGAATTTTATCAATCCACTTAATTAGATGTTTCAGATCAACAATATACTCGCTCTGTCTATATCTGGTGAATGGGCCTGCATCAACACTACAAAATACACAATTTAATTGACAAATAGTTGTTGGTCTAACCTGTATTACATTAGTTCCTCTATCAATTATGCCAAAAGCTACATGTCCTATCAGCGGGAGATCATCTATGTATAGATAGTTTACTCCCCTAGATCTACCTATTAAATAAACCATTTCAAAACCGCTTCAGAAAAGACTTTACTCGAATATCTCACTATACTTCTTTATGACCCTGATGATATCTCTCTCAGTAATTATTCCACTCAGTGTATCTTCTGATCCGATTAATACACATCCAACACCGCTCTTGATAATATGATCAATTACTTCTCGAGCACTGGTATCAGGGGGGAGAATAGTTGGTTTTCTCATAATCTCTTTTTGTTGGGACAGTGATTTCACGAAGATATCAAGCGATTTTAACACTTTCTCAGATCTAAAGATCTCAGCGATTTCAGCTACGATATCCAGAATTGTTAGTAAACCAACTATTCTATCACTCTGATCCTTGACAGGTAATCGTCTAAATCCTTTCTGTAGCATTAATCCAACAGCCTCCTCAAGAGGGGCTTCTAGATCTATTGTTTCTACATTTTTTGTAGCTATATCCTCGGCTCTGAGCTCTAAAGGAACATATACTCTTGCGTTATCAATTAAACTCTCCTCGGAAATCACCCCTATCAAAATATTCTCTTTTGCAACAGGTAGACACTCTAACCCTAAACTAATCACTAGATCAATTATATATGTGAGTGGTGCTTCAGGATCTATGATTGGAAGCTCTCTAGCTATGTAGCCCATAGATCTTCTCAAAACATCATCTAATCTACTGATCTCAGTCACAACGGAGCTCTCCTCACCAGATATAAACAGTTCTTTTGCTATATCTTTAACTGTATAGATCCTGGCTAAGCCTCCTGGAAAGATTCTGTGTATTGAGGCACAGATCTTTCTTACGCGATATAATCTGAGAACCAGATCCCATATATCGACCTCTGCGTGAAAAATAGGGATCATGGGATCTATGAGATCAATAGCTCTAAAATAATACATTTCAATACCTTATTAATTAATATACTACAAAGAAAATATTATTATTCGGGATCAGGCGGAAACAAATAGACGGTGCATTTCTTTGGCTATGGACTACGTAATAGAGATCATTGGTAAGAGAATAGCAGGAGATATTGTGTGGAGCCACGATATTAGTGCTGCGCTAAGGAAGTGGAGAAGTATATTCAGAGTCTCACAGAGCGAACTTGCTAAAGCTCTTGGGGTAGCTCCCAGTGTTATTAATAACTATGAGAAGGGCAAGAGAACCCCAGGAGCAAAATTCGTTAAGAGATACGTTGATGCGCTACTCAGAATAGATGCTGAGAGAGGCTGGCCGGTAGCTAGAGAGCTTATGAAGAGTATCAACATAAATCCTCTGGCTATTATAGATATTGGTGAATATGATTCCCCAGTTAAGCTAGATGACATAATATTTGTTACTAAAGGAATATTGCTGAACTCCGTGTTTCAAATCAAACCACTTTACGGGTACACAATAATTGATTCAGTGAACGCTATACAGGTTCTCTCAG
>JBMFLZ010000031.1:0-14542 GCA_049970935.1 Sulfolobales archaeon
CTACTAGCGGAGGGAGACACGAGAGACTCCAAGATAATATATGACAAAGACCCCTACATAATCGGTTTAACCAGAGACAGGCCCTCCGCGAGACTTGGTGTCTTACTCGATATTGATGCAGGAGATATTGAGAGAAGTTATGAGTGGAGAGATCTTCATCCATGGGGGCTGAGAGTTTCTGAGACAGATCCTGATGCACCTATCACATTAGATCTCTATAGAGAAGGTGTGAAAGATCCTCTGAGAAACACTGAGGTGGAGAGCAGTATCTTAACTGCACCATTCCCAGGTCTCGTTAATAAAGCAAGGATCTATTTAGTCGCTACAGGGAGCGGGAGAGTAGTAGTTCAAGAATATATTGATGGAGACTGGAGCGATTATGACTCAATATCTTTCAGCGGTGATAAGATCCTTAGGATCTCAATTAGTGAGCCAGGGATAATGCATAGGCTATTGATTGAGCCAGAGACAAAGATCTTTGTGAAGAAGGGATACGTGCTACTAAAATAGATCTAGGATCCGTGGACTCTATATAGCATATATACTCCTACTAAAACAATTATTAAACCATACGCTACCCTGAGTTTCTCTCTCGGGGTTTTAATAGCGAGATTTGTTCCGAAGTAGCCGCCGACGACACCACCTAGTATATACATCAGAGCTATACTAGGTATCAGATACCCCGCAAAAGCATACTCCAGCCCAGCCGCTACACCGAATGTTCCAACACTAATCAAGCTTGTTCCAACTGCTCTAGTTATGCATAGCCCCGCTGAGAACATTAGGCTCGGGACTATTAGGAAGCCGCCTCCGATCCCGAAGTAGCCGCTCAATAAACCAACAATGAATCCTAGACCAGCAACTTTGGTAGCAGTAGATCTACTTATGTTTCTACACTCGATTACTGCTTTAGATACTCTATCAACCTCATGGATACTCCCGGCTCGAGCAGACTCTTTTCTAAGCATCATGTATATACCTAGCGTAATCATTGCTATAGCGAAATACATCAATAGATTCTTACCAGGTGTTAATCTACCGAGGTAAGCACCTATCAAAGAACCCACCAACCCAACTCCAGCAAATATAACACCTACACAGGGAGCAACATTTTTCTTCCTCAAGTGAATATAGGAGTTAATATACGCATTAACTCCAACAGCCAGTGCTGTTGTTCCAATAGCTAAATGAGCTGAGTTAGGGATATTCTCTAAACCAACGAAGTATAGTAGTAAAGGGACTGCTAAAATAGATCCTCCACCACCAATTAAGCCAAGTGAGAAACCTACTAATACACCTGAGATTAGTGATAGAATTAGTTGATAAATAGAGATCACTTCTTCCTCACCATCTATGCAATCTCTAAATATCTAATGGCTTCATTATGTTAATAGCTTTTCCTCCCAAGCCATGGAAAATATTTTAGATCACTAATCGGGTTTTATCAGCTGAATAAAAGCTTATATAGTCTCGATCCTTACCTCTGGATAAAGTGTGCTGTAGGGGATATCTAGGAAGTAATATGTCCCATTCGGAATCTCTCTCCAGTTCTTAATTTTCTGTGGTCTATAGTCGCTGAAATCCACTAATGTTGATGAAGAGAATACATAGGCTCCGTCTCCTAACTCCGCTACATAGATCTTGTAATAATCTCTCTTACTTGCATCAAGATAATAGCTCCCAACAACTAAAGTAGCCTTCTCCTCACCATACACCAATAACCCAATGTTTAATGCGGATCTAACGTATCTCTTGATTTCTCGGAGAATTGAGACGTCTATGTCATCTTCTATCATATCAGCGATTTTGAGTAATAAAATGAATGTGTCACTATATCTCTCAACTATTTTCTCGGGGAGCCTCATCTCCTTAGCGATCTCGTACTTGTCTACTGTTCCATTATGCATAATCAATATCCTCAAGCCTCCTCTAGTGAATGTCTCGAAGGGGTGCACAGATAAGAAATTTATTGGCATTCCTCTCGCAGCCAACCTAACATGTATAAGATCGATTACATAAGGATCTGAGAACTCATTTAATTTTGTCTCAGGAAGATCTCTGCTGGGCCTATCAATATAGATCGGCTTAATACTCTTATACATATAAAAAGATCTTTTTCCTAAGCCAATGAATAATGTGGCTCTACCCCACCCGTCTCTATGTGAAGTATCTACTCCATTAGTGATCTTTGCTAAGTAGGGATCATATTCAGCGGAGCCAACTAGTCCCCTGATTAATTCACTGTAGTAGTTGCTTAGCACATTGTATCTCCCGGCTCCAACAAGTATTCTACACATAAGGCTCTCCATCAAGTCATAGACTCAGTCTCCTTAAAAACTAGATAAGTTCTCATGGAGTAATTACTGTTCCTCTCCCATAAATCACCTCAAGAGCCTTATCCAGGTTCCCAATAATACTTTCTCGACCTGTTGCCTCAGTGAATCTAATCGCTGCCTCAATCTTAGGCTTCATAGATCCCTCACCAAAAACTCCTTCTCTCAACAACTTCTTGGCCTCCTCAACACTTATTCTCTCCAGTAGAGTAGCGTTAGGTTTTCCATAGTTTAGATAAGCTCCGTCTACATCAGTTAAAATAACTAGTTTATCAGCGCCTAAGTTAATTGCTAATAGAGCGGATGCAAGATCTTTATCAATAACAGCCTCAACACCATGTAGTCTCCTACCGATCCTAGCTACAGGCACACCACCTCCACCGGATGCGATAACGATAAAATCTTTCTCCACCAAGGTCTTAATTGCCTCAATCTCATTATTAGCTAATGGTTGTGGAGAGGCAACAACTCTTCTCCAACCACCCCTCGGATCCTCTTTAAAAACCCACTTCTTCTCATAAGACAGCTTCTTAGCCTCCTCCAAGGTGTAGAATGGACCTATGAATTTAGTTGGTTCCTCAAAAGCCTTATCCCTCGGATCAACTGAGACAGTGTTTATGATAGTAACAACTCTTCTCTCAAAACCTTTCTCCTCAAGAAGATTACCTATCTCTAGCTGAAGCATGTAACCAATCCAAGCCTGAGTCATTGCGGAGGCAATATCCATTGTTAATGGAGGAATTCTCTCCTTGCCCAGCTCAAAAAGCTCCATCAAAGACCCTATCTGAGGACCATTTCCATGAGTCACAACGATTCTATATCCTCTCTCATAGATCCCCACAATAGCTTCAGCAGCTCTCTTAATATTCCTCCACTGCTCCTCCACATAGCCTCTCTCACCTTTTCTGAGGATAGCGTTTCCTCCTAGAGCAATTACCACAAGCGGTTTTTTAGAAGTCATCATCTATGTAATTTAATAAAAATTCTTTAATGTTTATATCAACATGATCAATTATTTTACATAGATCCCCTCGCGAGTTTCCCGTGAAAGAAATTAATATATCATATATTAATCCCAAAAAACAATTAGATTTGGTGATATCATGTCCACAATATATGTTATTAAGAGAAGTGGTGAAAAAGAAGAATTTATTCCTGAGAAGATCGTTGTGAGCATTCTCAAGACAGGCGCTCCTGTTTCTGTAGCTAGGAAAATCGCTAAGATCGTGGAGGCGAGGATCCTTGAGCAGGGGTTGACCGAGATCTCAACAAAGGATCTGATGAAAATGGTTCTGGAGCTACTAAAGAAGGAGAATGAGGAGTGGTATAGGAACTGGATTATTTATGATAGAGCTGTTAAGAAGAGAAAAACAGAGATATGATCAATAATATGTCTACGAGTATTGATTCGGCGTATAGTATTTAAATCCTTAAACATATAGAGACTTTTTTCAGGAGAATTAATTGAGTATTGTTTGGCAAACACATATCCCCAGAGGATTATATGCTAAGTTATATACTCCATGGAGAAGAGTTAATTTTGAAGTAAATCTTCTCGCGAAGATCTTTAATAAGTACGGTGCTAGAAAAATAGTTGAGTTCGGATGCGGAATAGGTAGACACGGATACGCTCTCTGGAAAAAAGGTTTTGATGTGTTATTAACTGATGTGTTTGATTGGAGATATGGTGTTGCTAGGAAGCTACCCTTCAAAGAATATGATTTATTGAGAGGAGGACACATAGGAGTATTCGACGCGGGTTATTCCATGAATGTAATAATACTCTTTGATCCTGTGAAAATAATTAAGGTGCTTAACAATGTAAAGGAGAATATTAAGAGAGGAGGAATATTTGTTTTTGACTATAACTACAAGCTATATGAGGAACCCACTGACTTCTTAATCAAACATGGAAGAAGAGTCTATAGAGTGATTCTTAGAAAGAACATCTACGAGAAAAAGAATGATCACGTGGTCTATAGCTATAGAACAGAGATCTTTAATGGAGACAGTAGATTAGTTGGCTTCGAGGAAGCCTCCTACCCAATATACAGCAGAGAAGATATTGAGAAATCCATTGTGAAAGCCGGGTACAGAATAATTGAGACAATAGATCTTGTTTGGGACCCTATTAAGTATATGTATAGAGAGAATATTAGTGGTGAACTCGATAGTGTACTCTACATTACCTCCCCGGAGTAGATCTCTATGAACAATGAATCAAGTAAAACATTGAATATATCTCATCAGCCGAGAATAACTTATTTAAGCAAGAAAGAATTAATTGAGAAGCTACTAAGTGTTTTATTTACAGAGCCTCTCATAGTCTCTAGAGAGGATCCTGGAAAGTACGTCTATGTTAAGAAAGATCCTTTTCTAATCAGTATTACTGTTATTGAGGCGAGAGATGATCTTAGATTCATATCAGATCCATTTATAATTGAAAGAGGAGTAGGCATAGATCGAGATAAAAAAATTATTTACGAAATAGTGTCTTTCCGAAGAGGAGGGTCTTGGGAAATATATGCATGGAGCTCAGCGTATGACTCATTGATAGATCTTACAATAAATGAGAATAAAGAAATTAATTATAGATGTATTAAATGCGGGTTAGTCTACAGAGAATTTGAGAGACTCTATAGACACTTCATATCAAAACATAAATTAATTATCTCAACAATATCCGGTAGAGAAATAATTAAAAGTGTTCTAGATCTATTGAGTGCTGAGAGAATGTTCAGAGATAAAGAAGAAGATATCGATGGTCTAAGAGCTCTGAATCCGAAGAAGTTATTTACTTAATTATTCTTCACAGTAGATCTCTATATCACCATTCCTAAAGATCAATATATTTAGCGGCTTGATCAGATGTCTACGTCTAATACATTCTCCAGCTCGATAATGAATTGCTCCTAGTAGATACGAGAGATTAGCTCTTAATTTAATACCTAATTCATCAGCTCTGCTAAAAATAATTTTTGGTATATCTAGAGTATATGTGTTAGGCTCTACACGGATCTTGTCTAAGCAATAAAGCTCTCTATATATTCTCAAGGTCTCCTCAGCTAATCTAATTTTTCTCAAAGCACTCTTCTCGATCACACTAATATTCTCGCGAGTAGTATTAAGCATCTCAGCAATCTCTCTCTGCTTATAACCCTGAGCCCGTAGTCTAAGAACCTCATATTGTTTCTCTGTTAATAAACCATATCTCTTTCTCTCACCAGCTCTCATACTGACCCCATCAAGAAATATTAATGTAGTAATATTAAGATCTCTGAAAAATCTTTATCTAGTGAACCAAATATTCTTCAATGATCCCCTGTAAAAATTATACACTTAACTATTATTACAATGAAAAATTTTTATAGTCAATCTTTTAAGCAATAGAATAAATTCTATAACCCCGGTGTATGAAATGGGGATAAAAAAAGATCTTTTCGCTGCAATATCAAAAACCCTTCTCTTAGCCCTAGTTATAGTAGGAGTTATTGCGGCAGTAGCAGCTATTTACTCATATAATAGATTAAGTGCCCCAGTTCCTCAGCCTACGACCATATCTACGCCAACCTACACCATGACAACGACTCCTCCTTCAACCACTACCACAAGTGTTTCGCAACCCCTTACTCAAACCTTCGTGAAAGTTCCTGTTCAGAAAATAACTATAATCACCACGACTGAGGCTGAGGATCCTCTTAGGTGGGCAGCTGTTCAGGCAATAGCTAATGAGTGGAGAAAACTTGGTTTTGATGTTGAGGTTATTGGTTTAGAGAGTTCTCAGGTTGATAAAACATGCTACTATCAGTGGAATTTTGATGTATGCGTATTTGGTTGGGGTGCACGTGTTGATAGGCTAGATCCTAAGTTGTTCCTTGGATTGATAATAACTGATGAGATAGGTAAGAAAGGTGAGGGTAGGAATAATCCAACTGGCTACTCCAACCCCGAATACGATCAATTATACAAGCAGTTTATATCCACGATGGATATTCAGAAGAGAAGAGAATTAGCCTTTAGGCTACAAGAGATTTTCCATGAGGATGTTCCTAGATACAATATTTATCACTCAATGATCCTTGTAGCATATAACTCCGAGAAATGGTCCAACCCATTCCAAATGCCCGGTCAACCACTACTAAATGAGTGGCAGCCACACTACATTACTCCACTAACAAATGATAAGACACTTATCTACGGATCTGTTTCTGATCCTGATACTCTGAATCCTCTTAGAGCATCAATATTCTATTCGTGGCAAATACTCAAGTTCATATATGACTCACTCGTTAGATTAGGACCCGATGGAAAACCTATTCCATGGATGGCTGAGTCAATTAAAGTAATTAATGACACAACCATTGAGGTCAAGCTGAGGCAGGGCATGGTGTTTCACGATGAGAAACCTATAACAGCTGATGATGTTGTATTCACCTTCAAATACTTCCTCGAGAAAAAACAACCAGTACTCTCCCAATATCTACTGTCGCTATCAGATGTCGTGAAGAAAGATGATTATACTGTGGTGTTCTATTTGAAGTATCCTGATGCAGCATTTCTAACAACTACTCTCTACATGGTGCCTATACTACCTAAGCATGTCTGGGCGAATATTACTGATCCATCTTCTCTCACAGAGGATCAGATACAAAAAGTAATTAAGGTAGGCTCCGGCGAATTCATGAATCCTGTCTGGGTGAAGAAGGAGTATATCTCACTTGATGTATTCCCGAAGCACTTCGCGTATAACGGGCTGAAGATAGGAGACCTGGATGTGCCACCTATCAAGGTCTCTAAGATCTTGATAAAGTACTATGGTAATATAGATGGTGTGGTTAACGCATTAATAAGGAAGGAGATCGATATGACAGCCGCAGGTCTTTTACCAGCTCACGTGGATCTTCTGCAACAATATAGTTATATCAAAGTGATTAAGGCTCGTAGCTTTGCTTTATCAGCTGATCTAATGTTTAATGTGAGAAGATCACCATTTGATCTAAAGGAGGTTAGACAAGCTCTTCTCTACGCAATACCATATGACTATATCATCAATGTGATATTCAAGGGATACGCTGAGAAAGGATACATAATTGCTCCAATCAATAGCTTCTGGCATAATCCAAATGTGAAAGATTATGAATATAATCTCACTAAGGCTAGGGAGCTGCTAGCTAAAGCAGGTTTCACATGGGATCAGAATGGCAAAATATATTACCCAGTTAATTATGTGATTAAGAAGCAAGAAGATCCTTAGTGAATAAAAATGATTATCGCGAGGATCATTAGAAACATAATTTTGATTTTTTTACTCTACGTAGTTATACTCACATTTCAATTCTTCATATTTCGACTCGCTCTACCGGATCCTACGGTAATTTATTTGAGAGAAGGTATTCCTCCGGAGATCCGTGAGGAGATAAAAAGATCCTTTGGATTAGATAAGCCTCTATACATCCAATACATTCTGTACATAACTAATTTCTTCAGAGGTGATATGGGTGTATCCTTTCTCTATAAGACACCTGTGTCAGAAATAATTATCGATAGATTAGCTAATACACTAATCCTGGTTGTCCCAGCTATCACAACAGCTTATTTCCTAGGTAGAGTAATTGGATCGTACATGGCTTTCTATAGAGGAAGTCTCCTGGAGAAGATCTTGGTAGGCTTACTGAGTATAGTTAATTCACTTCCTCTATTCTGGATCTCTATGTTGAGTATATTGATATTCTCAATATACCTAGGAATACTACCACTAGGAGGAATGAGAACACCCCCCTATGAGGCGAGAAACTTCTTCGAGAAGATATTTAACCTAGATTTTCTATATCATTGGATACTTCCCTACGCCAATATGACAATATACGCTTTAACCACACCAGCTTTCCTCATGAGATCATCAATGATCACAGCATTAGAAGAAGATTTCGTCACAGCACTAAACGCCATTGGTTACTCAAGCAAGAAGATTAGGAGTGAGGTCTCGAGATACAGTATTATCCCATTAATAACGCAAATGGGTGTATCACTAGGTTTATCCTTCGCAGGATCAGTTGCTTTCGAAACAGTATTTTCTTGGCCTGGTATAGGTAGAGAATTAGTTATTGCTCTGAATAATCTAGACTACCCACTTGCTCAAGGAGTATTTGCTGTGATGTCACTTGCTATAATAACGATTAATTCAATTGTTGATATCTTATACGCCTACCTAGATCCTAGGACGAGGAGATCTCAATGATTAAGAAAAGAATTTACTTAATTCTCAGAGAATTTATCGAGATCTATAGAGGCGGTTTAGTAGGTTTCTCAGTATTAACGATCCTAGTGGCGATAAGTCTTATTGGTCCTCTCATATACAGAGTTGATCCTTATCAAACAAACTATTCCCAAAAGATCATTGTGTACACCCTCGATCTCGGTAATCAAAGAATTATTTACAAGAAATCATTAGATGATCTTGCTGTAAAGAAAATCGAGATGTTTGAGGATAAGATGATTCTACTAGACTCAAACGGGGATCTATTAATGAGCAACAAAGATCTTAGCAATATAAAAATAGTTACTCGAGGAATTAAGGATTTCAGTATTGATAAAGTAGAGCACAGAGTGTTTATATTAACATTTGATGAAAAGATTTGTTCATTAGATCTGAGAAATATAGAGGGTTTCTCATTAAATAATCAGAATTGTTTGCCCGCTAAAGAAACCAATAGAGTTTTAGCTAGTAGGGATCTATTGATTTTAGTAAGTAATAAAAGCATAATTCTGTTTCTCTTTGCCTCATCAAAATACTTAGAGACCCCACTACCTAGACAAGATCTAACGGCGTTAGAGATATGTGGTAATTATCTTCTCCTAGGTTTCTCATCTGGGGACTTATACACTATTAACATTCTCAGTAATCTAACTATTACTCATCAAAGAATCTACAGAGGATCGATAAGTAATATCTTATGTGTCTCTGGAGGCGTAGCATATCTGCTGGGGGAGAAAGGATTTGTTGCTAACTACAACGTCTCCTCAGGAGAATACTACTCTCTCTATCTAGATACTACGAGGAGTATTGTTGATGGGTATTTGATTAAGGATCAAGTTTATTTAGTAGATGATATGGGGACAATATTCATTATCTTAAGCAATGGACAAATAAAGAAACTAGATTATGTCTCTCTGGAGAACACCAAGAGACTATTTATAGATGAGAATAGCAAGATCTATTTAATAGGCTATGGTATCTACGCAGAAACATTATCTCCGCCCTCATGGAAGCATCTCTTAGGAACCGATTATTTGGGGAGAGATATTTTTGCTCAGATAATGATGGGTATTAAGATCTCCTTGTTTATAGGCGCATTAGTTTCATTAATTGTCTTATTAATAGGATCTACACTAGGGCTATTAGCTGGGTACTTCAGGGGGAGAGTAGATCTGATCATATCCTCCGCTATAAACTTCACATACTCAATACCTCTGGAGCCCTTCGCAATTATCTTGGCAATGACTATTAGACCAGGTCTACACACTGTGGTTCTAGCTATTTCACTACTTATATGGAGAACTACTGCGAGAATAGTCAGGTCCCAGACCATTGTTGTGTCTTCACTACCAATGATAGAGGCAGCTAGGGCTCTAGGTGCCTCGAGTGGTAGAGTGATATTTAGACATGTGCTCCCAATGATCATGCCTATTATACTGATTGATTTCGCGAATACCCTGATCTACGCTATATTAGCTGAGTCAACACTAAGCTTCATTGGTGTTGGTCCCCAAAACATATTCACACTAGGATCAATACTTAACGCAGCCTATGTAACAGGTTCGTGGAGAATTGCTTGGTGGACAATTACACCAGGGATCTTCATAGGATTAATTGTGTGGTCAATATATATGATAATAAGATCTCTTGAACCAAGATTCAATCCAAAACTACGATACACACAACAAAATAATATCAAGATAATTTAATGAGTCTCCATCTCTCAACAACTCTACCATCAGGCAAGAAAATTGGTTCACCAATCATCTCCGCAGTCATATTAAATCTCCTCAAAACAGCAAACATTAACGCAGTAGATATATGAGGAGGAACCCTACCCTCATCAATTAATCTCTTAGCACCAGAAGAAATCACGGGGTTAAGCATAACATACTCAATCTCATTCTCTGAAACTCTCCTCACCTCAAGATCCTCGAAATAACCCATCTCTTTAAGCCACTCACCAAGTCTCCTCAAAGCCTCAAAAGGATCTCTTGCCTTATCAAGATCAATTAGATCCTTAATTTCATTAATAATTACTTCACCAACTCTCCAAACAATACTCCAAGTATTCTCTCTGAGATAATCATAGATCACGTGATAAATAGCATATATCTCGAGGTCAAAGAATCTAGGATTTACGCAGAGATTTATTTTGTCTCTCAATTAAGTCCCCAAGTAATAGAGTGAAACAAAATATTTTTTGCTTCTCTCCACACCCACTACGTTCTTATCTACTTAATATTTATTTACTGAGTTAATCCCACAGTCTCTTTCGGAAGCTCAATACTTTTATCTAGCAACTTACTCATCATTAGATGAGGTGAATCATGTCTCATGTATGCAGTGACTATTTTTCTCTCAGCACTCCAAAGTATTTCACATAGAGTAGATTTACAGACACCTATATTGTTGCCTATGCTCTTCGCTAATTTAATTAAGTAGCCATCCCATTACTCCACACGGTAATATGTTGCGTATTCAAGAGCGTCTATTACTTGCTCTATGTATAGATAAGGATAGAAAGCTCTTGATCTTGTCTCAAGCTTTGAATATTTAGTAGCTATGTAATATGCTTCTATAGTAGTTGTGAGAGGTATAGCTACCTTCCCTATCTGAAGTATCGCATCAGCTATGAATCTTGTTGCTTCTTTCTGTAGAGGATTACTAAATATTAAATAATGATACTACAATAATGCCTACATCAACTACTCCGTCGTGGTAATAAACCAAGTTTTTTTCTTGCGTATTCATCATCTAACCACTTCCATTCCTCCTCAGTTTTTTCGGAGAATATCTCGAGCTTGGAAGAAAGAACCATCTTAATCCATTCATCCACGATTTTTTCTAAGTCTCTGGGCACTGGCTCAACAATAATTCTTCTCCCATCAATACTTATGATAACATCAGTCTCTCCGACAATACCGAGAGCTTTCCTAATATTCGAGGGAATAACAACTCTTCCTTGCTTATCGATCTTGGAATACTCCACATATCTCACATATGTTAGATATTATATCGAAAAATTATGTGTTGATATACGTCTATAGCAGATCTGATCTCGCGCCATGACTATATTACCACACTTTTTGTTAGGGGCAGATCTCCAAATACGAACATGGGCTAAATTCTTATGTTGAGACCCCATAATTTTTACTATGGATCTGATCTCTCTATAGCTGAAGAACTACTTCTTGAAATATTAGTCTCTAAACATATAGATATTATGGTGCTTATATGCCTAAGCGTACAACAGTAATATTAGACGATGATATTTACGAGAGACTTGTTCAAGAGAGTATTAAGAGATATGGTAATGTAAGATCTTTATCAAGGGTTATTAACGATCTTTTGAGAAAAAGTCTTAGTTCAGAAGATGAATTAATAAAATTGATTTATTCTGAGAAACTGGTTGAGATTGATCTAAAGGAGTTCGAGGAATTTCGCAGAGAATTAAGTAAGAGGTTTGAAGAACGTTGATCATTGATACCATGTATCTTCTTCCGCTAGTAGGAATCAGCATTAAAACAGATCTGCTTAAAGCCATTGTTGAGAGAAAGATAAAAAGAGATATAGATCTGAGGGATATAAAAATCAATACAATATCTCTTTTTGAGCTTCAGGCGAAGGCATCCAAAATCGGTGTTTCAGTGGAGAGAGTTATTAAAGCAATTAATGCTATATATTCTAGCCTAAAGCTAATCTCTTTCCACGATAGCGAAATCATAAGATACTCATTCGAGATACGTAAAATCATCCCAGACTATATAGATTGTGTAATAGTAGCGACTGCTATAGTGCTTAGAGAAGAGCTTGTTACTGAGGATAGGATGATAATAGGTCAAAGAGAATATTTAAAGAAGACATATGGTTTAGAGATCTATGACTACAAGGATATTGTGGAGAAGTAATAACTGTGGTGTCATATATACTGTGCCTGGGATTTCTCTACGGATTAATGATCCTACTAGATAATTAGTGAGTATACTACTATCCCTATTCCAAGCATTATGAGTATGGATCCACTTAATTTATTATATTTCTCTCCTGAGAACGTGAGAATTCTAGAAACAGTTTCTGAGGCGACTAAGTATACTACTGAGTATCCTATGCTGAAGGCCACTGACCCCAGTACTGCTGAGATTAGGCTTCCTAGTGAAACTATTGATAACACCCCTACAAAGAATGGTAGTGAGCATTCGAGACCCGCTAGTGGCGCGAATATTGTTGCTACTCGACTAAGGATCACTATTCTTCCACTGAGAAGCTCGTAGCCTAGGAATAGTGAGAAACCAGCAGCAAACCCCATAACGAATCTCTCTATATATGAGGACAATGAATAGATCTTTGCTAATAATACTCCGAAGCCTGCTACTATTAGTGTCAGTACCGCGAGATCATATATTATCTTACTCAAAACTCTTTTCTCAGACGAAACAGCGTATAGTGTCAGCATAGGAAGACTACAGGGACTAACAGCTGCCAAGACACCCATCCCTAGAGCAAATAATGCGTTTATTATATCCCCAGATGCCGCTAAGATACTCTTTACTTGAGTATTGTTTTCCCCCAAGGATCCTTTGAGCTCTAGTGCCTTGAATAGAGGCTTGTTTCTCAGGGAGGTCTCGACGAAACTCTCTATATACGGGAGCTGATCCACTCCGAAACCACCCCATATACCCTCGTGGTACCCGTACACCTCTCCTCTGTATATGAGAACCAGGGTTGGTGTCCCCTGAATCTTGTAGTACTGCATAATCTCATTTGTTAAAGAAGGATCACTCGAGTAGAGTGGTTCCAGCACAACATCAATGACTCTCACACTGTGATTTATCTCAGCATATTTCTCCAGGTAGGGTCTTAGATACCTACATGTTGGGCAATTAACTCCTGTGAAAGCCACTAGTATTGGTCCACTATAGTTCATTGCTGAATATAGCTGATCCTTAGACTCAACACGAATCATCCCATGAGAATAAGAGCCGCCACCTAATCCACTCTGGGAGTAGCTTATTGAGAGAATAATTAATGCAACAACCACACCTGATAGAAAAGCGTATCTCCATCTAACACCTAACTTAGAAGACCTCTTCGGTATTGATAGTCTCTTCTTACCACCCTTAGTCTTTTTTCTGCTACTCATCGTATTCTTCACTGAATTAATTACATTAAAATCAAATTAATTAAATTTAATCAAGAAAGAGATCGGATTTATAAATGACTTGAGCAGTAACTATTAGGTGTCGATAGATGGTTCATACATACATTAAGGAAAAAACAAAAGAATTAAGCGAGAAAGAAAAAGAAGATAGATACAAGTACCTAGGAAAAGAAGTTATTGACATAAACGATCCGGGCCTGGATAGCATACCGGAATTCTACGGGATCGCGAATGCGATATGGAGCGATTGGAAAAACGGAAAAATAACCACCAAAACCGCACTCGGTAGATTACTCCTACTAAAACTCCTCACAAACAAAAATAAGAACAAGAAGATAGAGAAAATACACGACGAAGAGCTTGAGGAAGTGAGAAAATTCATTGACTATGTTATGCAGGTAATTAGAAACGAGAGTAGAAGAAGAGGAGAAAAGGAGGAAGAAAGACAGATCTAGCGATAAATAGTAATGTGAGAGTAGCTTAATCGCATTTTTCACCACATAGATTATGTGATCCAAGGATTATCTTATTTTAATAATAATTATTTTAATAAACATTATCCTCCTCCACTATTGTGCAGCACTTCATAGTCCATGATCCAGTGTCGGAGGTTGCTTATTTTTATAGAGAGCTACGTAAATAGAAGTATATATTGATAAATCATGTCTCGTTGATATGCTGAATACCGTATCTATATATGTTCTCAGACTCAAGTATCTAATTAATATCACGTCTCTCTCATTAATTTAACAAAGATCTCCTTGAAATACTTCTTCTAGGTTTTTGAGCTTC
>JBMFLZ010000032.1:0-9813 GCA_049970935.1 Sulfolobales archaeon
GTTGATGTCTACAGAAATTATGTTGTAAAAGACAAAGAAATAGATCTTGTGATAGAGACAGATCAAAGCATTTATTGTGTGGAGGTTAAGATTCAGCCGAATCATCATGACATAGATGATCTCTTAAATAAAGCTGAGACCCTGAGAAACATATTTAAGAAACAGATCATACCTATTTTAGTGGGTTCTTGGATAGGTAGAGAAACAATTGAGTACGCGAAAAACAAACATGTTAGAGTAATTACATATTAGAGAAACATATTAGAAAACTTAAAATTATCTATTAGTGAGATTTCCTTCAAAACATTAATTACATATTCATATTACTCATTAGTATTAATTAACAGTATTTATACGTATTTTAAGGGATCCATAGATCATTAGAAGATATTTTACCTTGATACTTCTAAACCTTAATTTTATAGATAAGATACTTAACTTGAAAATATTCCTTGAGAGTGTCTTTAGTGAAGATTTGTGTTGGTAGTAAAAATCCTTCTAAGATCCGTGGAGTCGAGAAAGCATTTAAACTACTAGTCGGAGACGTTAATACATTAGGATTTGATGTGAAAGGTTTAATACCTCAACCAATTGGATTAGATCAAATAATAAACTCCGCTAAATACAGAGTAGAGAAGGTCAAAGAATTAGATCCTGAATGTGATTTTTATGTGGGGATTGAGGCAGGCTTAGTCGAGTTGAGAGAAGGTAGATTTTTCGATGTTCATGTCGCGTACATAGTTGATAGAGAAGGTAATGTGTATTATGGATTGTCACCTGCTTTTGAGATCCCCAGGAGATTTGTTGAGAAAATATTATCTGGTGAATACAGAGAACTTGAGGAGATCGTGGATTCATACTTCGGCACTAAGAATATTGGGGAGACAGGTGGTTTCATAAGTCTTTTAACGAGGAAGAGAATTATTCGAGAGGAATTAATCTATTACTCAGTGACCACGGCACTAATTCCTATCTTAAATAAATGGTTGTATAAAAATGATTCTTTGAAGAAGTAATTCCTTATCTATTCTATATCTTCTCGAAATAATTTCCTCGAAGCCTTTTTGAAGAGATTTACTTAGAAAACTACTATGCGTAATTATCTCTTTAATATGATCAGTGCCGTGAGACGTCGAGGATCTCGAGGATAGAGAAGTAAAGATTCACTCTCCCCTAAACACACTATGTCTTTAGGTTCTCTTCAAGTAGTCTTTAAGTTATTAAAGTTTTCATCGAGTAGTGCCATGGCTCCGGCATTAATGGATAATGCCGCACCATATTGTATAGCATTATCACTATCTAGATATGTCTCTAACGCTATTTATACAGCTTTAGTTTTCTCGTTAATCGAGACTTTTATACATTGCGAGACATAGTAATGTTTTACCCAATAGATTTACCAAGCATCATCATTTTTAGCTGGTTCATGTAGAAACCGCATTGTCGAAGGCTAGTAATCTGAAGGGTGATTGAGGCTCTATAGATTTCGTATATCAATACGCCTCATTAGTAATCTTTAAATAAATTTTTTATGTTATAGATGCCTTGAGGAATAATTATGAGTTTTGATCCGAGGGAATTCTATTTAAGAGCAGTTGATGAGATCCGTAGAGTAGTTGGTGAAGAAAGAGCTATAGCAGCATGCTCAGGTGGTGTTGATAGCACTGTTTCTGCTATTATCGCTAAGAGAGCAATTGGTGATAAATTGATTCCTGTCTATATTGATGATGGTTTTAGAAGAATTGGTGAACCTGAGAACGTGGTTAAGCTACTGAGAGGTATTGGTCTTGATGTGAGATTAATTGATGCAAGGAAAGAGTTTTTAGATGCTTTAAGAGGTGTTAGAGATGCTGAGGAGAAGAGAAAGATCTTTAGACACGTCTTCTACACAGTTCTTGGTAGAGTGGCTAGGGAGTATGGTGCCAAGTATCTTGTTCAGGGAACTATAGCAGCTGATGTTATAGAGACTCAGAGAGGTATTAAGACACAACATAATGTGCTTAAACAGATTGGATTAGATCCCAGGGCCTATGGTTTCGAGGTAATTGAGCCTCTAAAAGATCTTTTTAAGCCACAAGTTAGAGAATTAGCTAAGTTCCTTGGTTTGCCTAAGGAGATCTGGGCTAAAATGCCTTTCCCAGGACCAGGATTAATGATTAGGGTCGTGGGGGAGGTTACTGAGGAGAAGCTTCAAATAGCTAAGATCGCTAATAAAATTGTTGAGGAGGAATTAAGTGAACAAAACTACTTCCAGGTATTCGCTGCGGTGCTAAGCGATAAGGTAACTGGTGTAAAAGAAGGATCCAGGGTCTACGGCTACGCAGTGGTTGTGAGAGCTGTGTTGAGCGAAGACGCTATGACAGCCAAAGCCGCTGAGATACCCTACGACAAACTCAAGAGAATCGCTGAGAGAATAATTAGAGAGGCACCAGGAGTAGCTAGAGTACTCTACGACATAACAGATAAACCACCAGCAACAATAGAGTACGAGTAGGGTAACTTATCCGAAATCTTTTTTGTCTCGTAATAAAATCTATGTATAGGGGCCCGTAGCTCAGCCAGGATAGAGCGCTGGCCTCCTAAGCCAGTGGTCCGGGGTTCAAATCCCCGCGGGCCCGCCACATCACGAAACAATTATTCTCCGCATCTCATCAACTGATAATATTTATTAGTCTTACCTATACAAAATATATTGGTTGTGTCCTCTAGTGGGCCCGTAGCTCAGCTAGGTAGAGCGGCGGGCTCCAGTCCACGCGGGTCTATAGACCCCTTGTGGGGGATGATAGAGGACTGGAGCAGGAGAGACCCGCAGGTCGGGGGTTCAAATCCCTCCGGGCCCACCACATCTCGAGAAGGCTCCTAAAGACATCTTTATTTCTTTTTAATGAATTTTTTAAATGGGTGCTCTGATAGTAGTCTCTAGAGATACTAGCAAGTCTTCTGAGGAGGTTCTGATAGATACTCATTTCATAGTCTCTAGAATAATTAATAGATATATTGCTCTCCAAGGCGACCCTGTTTTCGAGAGACACGTTCTTCCCTGGCTCCAGGTCTTCAGAGATAGCCTGTGGAGATTTTGTGAGAAGCCTTCTGGTCTATGTAGCGTAGATAAATTTAATGATGCTCTAGAGATCTTTGTTAAGTCCTACAGAGATTTTCTCTACAACACTGGTGCTCCTATCGAGATTAAAGAAAAGATCTATTTTTACGTTAAGGAGATAATAGATCAGGTGATTGAGTTCATTAGGAAAAACTACCCCAACTACAGTCCCTCTGTATCTATTGATAAACCAGATAAGTACCGTGTTGAACTTAATATGAAGAATATAAAGGATCAGGATCTTAGAAAAATGATTCTTGAGATACAAGGCTCAGAAGGTGTAGTGAGTAAATACGAGCTTAAGAGAAGTAGAGAAATTCTTGAACTCCCAGTCGGGACATATCAGATCAGAGTTATTAGTGGTGATAAAGAGATATACAGAGATGTTCTGAGAGTTCATAGAGATAGCTCGTTATCAATTGATCTCTCTAAAGACATTAGTAAGAGACACGAGTTATCCCCACGACAAATAATTTATGCTGGTAAAGAGGCGGCGGTTCAGATACCCAGGAAAAAATATTCGGCTAGCAAAATAAAGATCAAGAGACTCATTAATTACTTAGCCCATGTGGACGTTATAGCTCTGATCCTTCTTATGATTCTTCTGATAATTGATTTACTAATTATATTTCTTAAATGAGAAAGAAAGCTTATTAGTTTCCGCTCTGAATAATTTTATCACTTGGTGATATTTACGAAAAATGATTCTGATAAGATCCGTGTAGTAGTAATATATTCCTCACCTAGAGAATATGGTAGCTCAGCAAAGATCTCTAGATACCTAGAGGAGTTTCTAAGAGATCTAGGTGCTGAAGTCAAGGTATTTAATGTATTTAATATGAGAATAGAGCCTTGCTTAGGATGTGTCTCAGACGATGTTAAGCTATGCAGATTCCCATGCGTAATTGATGATGACGCAAGAAAAATCTTTGAGGCTATTGATGAGAGTATTGGTCTAATAATTGTTTCACCTATATACTGGTATAATGTGCCTGGCCCACTCAAGAACCTGATCGATAGATTAACAGTCTTTGAAAACGAGATATTCATATCGGGTAGAAGTAGATTAGAGGGTAAGGTAGTGGGCTTTGTTGTGGTGGGTAACGATACTGGCTCAATTGCCGTTCTACAGAATCTTATGATAACCATGAATAGTATGGGCGCCGTGATTCCTCCATGGGCAATAGCTTATCACACTAGTGAAGAAGATCCGTTTAATAAACCTGGTTTTGTAATGGATCTAGCTAATGTGGCTAGGACCGTTTATTTAATGAGTAAGCTTATGATAGATACGAAGAGTCACATTATTAATTGGTATAATGCGTCTGAGGAATTCAGGAAAAAATCATTGGATTTAGCTGAGAAGATAAATAAGATCTATGAGGATCTTTACGAGACGGAGAGGAATAGAAGAATAAGATGGATTCAGGGGAAGTATTCAGAGAATTTAGCTACAAAAATCTCCACCAGTAGATACTAAAATAGATCAAGGATCAACGCATTAAGAATTTTCATGAATTAAGCTTATTAACTTTCTCAACGGTAAGTTATTTATTGGCGAGATACTCGCGGTATGGATAGTGGAGGCTCGAGTTCTGAAGATGATTCGTCTAGTGAAGTCTATATAACGAAAGCCTCTTCACATGATCTTAATGATATTCTAAGGATCTATGATGAGAGTAAGGAGTTTTTAGATGATGAAGATGAGGAGTGGTTCAAAGGTATTATTAAGAGTAGGAGCAGAAGAGTCAATATATACACACTTAGAATAAATGGAGGATCAGTTATTGGATTCGCTGTAGTTTACAAGAATAAACGTAGAAAGAGTGCATATATTGATTCTTTGGCACTAGAAGCAAGCTATAGAGGAAGAGGTTTTGGTAGAGTATTTCTTGAGGAGTTAGAGAACCTATTTAGAAAAGAAGGATTCGAAAAGATCTACTTAACAGTTAAACATAATAATTTGAGAGCATTGTCACTCTATCTAAAGAGAGGTTTCAGAATAAAGAATCTTGTCTTAATACTCGGTTTAGAGGATCTTGATAAAATACTCAGAGAGAACATCAACTCGGTGGATAATGGATCAGATAATATCTATAGATATAAGATAAGTCTCAACCCCATGGGTAGTAACAAGATCCTTAATAAAGCATTTCTTGAAGCAGCTATATGGAATAGATTCACAGGCGAGCCCGACGAGATTATTTATAGAAAGAGTAGAGAGAAGAGAATTATTCTCAGAATATATAGAGGAAAAAAATTAATTGGATTAGCATCAATATGTATCGACAGAGAAGATTTGTTTATAGAGAGATTAGCTGTGGCATTTAATAAATCCTCTGAGGCAATACTCGTATTATTAAGAGCTTTAGAGAAGATCTTTGATTACCTGGGAGAGGCTCCGAAGACAATAATGATCCCTGTCGATGCCTCAAAAACCACTATTCTAGACTCCTTGCTCGAGAGAGGTTTCAGAATAATTGATACTGAATATGTTGTTATTAAAGATCTTCGTGAAGACGCTTCGTAGCATTTTGATGTAGAAACTAGTCCTCTACTTAGTAAGTGCTTAGTTAATGCAATAATATATAGTTTCACTAAAATATTTATTTGGTGATGCAAGAGTTTGAGTAAAAAGAAGGAGAAGGCTGCTGCTTCGAGTGAGCTTCTTTTACCGAGTGAGGGGCAAGTTGTGTGTGTTGTTACTGAGATAATAGGTGCTGATTGGGTAAAGATGCTTTGTGCTGATGGTGTTGAGAGAATGGGTAGGATCCCTGGTAAATTTAGAAGAAAAGTATGGATTGCTCCAGGGGATCTAGTGCTGGCTGCTCCATGGGATTATCAGAAGAACAAGGCAGATGTCTTGTATAGATATGAGAAAGATGAGAGAAAGAGAATTATTGAGATGGGGTATATATCTAAAGAGATCCTGGATCTGGTCTCGTAGAGAACTATATATCAGCTACCGTTGCGGAACCGAATCTCCCGAGATCTATTATAGTGCCCGGCTCTTTATCAACTGGTATCACTCTGAAACCAAGTGGTCTTTTCTTGATCCTGTAAACCGTTAATAGATCCAGTATAAACTTCTCTATAGAGAACTTTTTTCTAGGAACAACGATCATATCGACACCAACTATACAGTAAGGAGTTAATCTAAGCAGTTTTGTTAGTGTTAATTTACCTTCAGTAACTCTCTTCTTAAGAATATTATCCTCCTCCACAGGGAGCATTACTTCATTGAAACCTGTTTTGGAGATTCCTGAGATCGATATTATTTCATCAATAAATCTATTCATTCTATATATAGTGTGAGCTACTCCTGGAGAATCTATTGTTTCTCCTGAGTATTTCTCTACTAATTCAGCAACACTCTCCTCCATCCACGGAGAAAGACTAGCGTCTATACCTCCATACCTCACACCAATCTCCTTAGCAATTTCTTTAGCAGATGAATCTAGATCTCTTAACCACTTAATTAACTCCTTATACCCCTCCCCTCCCCCGAAGCCTTTATCAAATAGATCCACGTATCTAAGAGCGAGAGTTACAGTTACTTCATTAACTAGAGAAGGGCTTGAGGGGAAGTATGGGGTCATTACCCACTCACCTATTACCCCAGCGAATCTAGTGTAAACATCGTATTGCTCAGCTGAATAGAATTGTCTCAGGATCTGAAGGATCTTATCTAAATAATCCTCTGTGATAAGCATTGTTGAGAAGGTATTTCTTAGACTAAGCATACACCCAAATAAGTCTGTTCCAGAGGGAGTATTTCTCTCGCTGGGATCTATCACAAAGGCGGCTATAAAATACTTACTTAGAGAATCATAATTCGAATGTATATAGTCACATATTCTGAATATATTATCTCTAGCTACTGGAAGAGAGATTCTTTTACTCCACACAGTATAGCCTCTCCCAGAGAGTTTCGAGGCAAAATCTTCGATCAGATCTATGTATTTAGTAATTCTCTCGTAATCAGGTAGATGAATAGTTAAGCTCCTGATAATAGCCATTTATCATCAACCACATCTTCTATACCGAGACAAGTATTTAAGTTTCCTAAGGTCCACGAAAGAGATCTTATATTCACATACACATATCCTCATGACGGGAGATAAATAAAATGTTAATTGCGGCGCCAGTACTTCAATCGAGTAGAGGATTATTTCTAAATACTCACTTCGGGAGATCGCCACATATAGCTCTTATAGAAATCGAGGGAGAGAATTATAGAATAAAGCAAATAATAGATAATCCCTATTGGCGAGGAAAGAGAGGGGAGAGAGTAAAGATTGTTGAAACATTATTAACATACGGAATCAATGCTGTATTAGCTATAGAATTAGGCTCAGGAGCATTCTACAAATTAACTAGAAGTGGTGTAAAGATCTATTATATAGATACTAAGCAACCAATACCGCTGGAGGAGGCTTTGAAGAAATTTATAAATAGAGAAGTTATTGAAGGAAAAGAACCTAGAGAATTACATGAGGAGCATGAAGAAGAGGAATAGAGCTAATAGTCATCATAGGATCCTGCTTATTAAAAAAAGATCTTTTTACACGACTTCATTTCTATTTACTAGCGTTAATATATAGGGTGAATTCTGATGATTAAAAGATTCGTGAATAAGATCGCTGTAGTAACAGGCGGAGCAAGAGGAATCGGGGCTGCTATTGCAGAGAGACTAGGTATAGAGGGAGCTAGGGTAGTCATATTCGATATAGATGAGGAGGCTGGTCGTATTAGAGAGAGTATGCTTAGAGAAAGAGGTGTAGAGGCTTTATTTATTCATGGGGATGTTGCTGTTGAGAGTGATGTTAAGAGATGCATCGATGAAGTTGTGAGAAGATTCGGTGGGGTAGATATTTTGATTAATAATGCCGGGATAGGTTTCTCGGGTAAATCACTATTTGATCAGACTCTTGAGGAGTGGAGAAGAATTATTGATACTAATCTAACGGGTCCTTATCTCTTCTCTAAGTATGCTGCGAAATCAATGATTGAGAGAGGTGGTGGCGTAATAATTAATATTGCTAGCACAAGAGCTCTTCAGTCGGAGCCTAACACCGAGCCTTACTCGGCATCTAAGGGTGGCTTAGTTGCGCTGACACATTCTCTAGCGGTTAGTTTAGGGAGATATGGTATCAGGGTAATCGCTGTATCCCCTGGATGGGTTGATACAAGTAGGTATCAGATTCCTCCTCGAGAACCCTCGCTAACGAACCTAGATCATCTCCAGCACCCGGCTCGAAGAGTCGGTAGACCTGAGGACATAGCGTCGCTAGTAGCCTTCTTAGCCTCTGATGAGGCAAGCTGGATCACGGGAGTTAATATTGTTATTGATGGTGGAATGACTATTAAAATGATCTATTTAGATGAGGACGTTATCTCAAACGCGATAGAATTACTAACAGGAGATCATGAATTCGCAGTTTTGATACATAAGTTATTGAAGGAGAAACGAGAGAAACTGAAGGAGGCCGTAGAGCTCTTATCACACTTGATCAATTCTCGATCATATTAGTTTAGAGATACACTAGTTCTCTAGCGATATATTATAATGCTGATGCGTAGATAATTGGTAAATGATATCGTAGACATATTCTTGAGGCAAATAATATTTTGTTAAAATAACTTATCAAGGGGTTTTAATGTATAAAATAATAGATCTTCATGAAGACATCGCGTATTTCTTCGAAACAGGATCAAAAGAACTGATCCGTGATTTTGATAAGGATATAAGTGGTAGACATGGTGATATACCCAAGTATCTTCGTGGGAATGTACACTTAATATTCGCCTCTATTTTTCCAGCCATTGAGACCTGGGATCCTGTTAGAGCTGAGAAGCTGACTAAGCTCTACGGTAGAGAGATTTTCTATAGAGGCAGTGTATTTGCTGGGTACGATAACTTATTTGAGCAAGTAAAGATCTACTATAGACTTGCTGATAAATACAGTGATTATATCGAGATCATATTTAGTAGATCAGATCTAGACAAGTTCCTAGGTGATAATAAGATAAGGCTCTTAATTAGTCTCGAGGGAGCGGATCCTCTAATGAATCCCGATGATCTATTGATTCTATACAGAATTGGTGTGAGAAGTTTGGCAATCACTTGGAACTATAATAATAGGTACGGTGCATCATGTATGTCTAAGAAGGACTATGGATTAACAGACGCAGGAGAAGAATTAGTGGAGTACGCAAATAAACTAGGAATAATACTCGATATATCTCACGCAAGTAAGAAAACCTCTCTAGACGTAATCAATATATCTAAGCTACCTGTTATAGCAAGTCACTCAAATTACTTCTCTAGAAAGAATCATCCTAGAAACATTGATGATGAAATTCTCGAGGGCCTCAAGAGAATTGGTGGTGTGGTCGGCTTTACATTAATAAGATCTACTTTAGGAGGAAAAGAATCAATAGATGATTTAGTTGATCACATAGTAGATGTATGGAGTAGATATGGATCAGATGTTTTAGCTATCGGAACAGATTTCTTCGGGATAGAGAATACGCCTACGGGATTAGAGGACGTGTCTAAACTACAAGATCTTCTAAAGAAATTAAGTAATAGAGGCCTCGGAGAAAACGATCTTAGGAAAATAGCTCATGAAAATGTCTTGAGAATTCTGAAGATTCATGCTAGTAAATGGATCTAGAAAATTCATTGGTAATTAATATAATTTACAATA
>JBMFLZ010000032.1:9911-13633 GCA_049970935.1 Sulfolobales archaeon
CTCTATGGATAGGATTCATGTGGGATTTATTGGGGCAGGCTTCATCGCGGATATTCTGGCTAATGCTCTCTTGAAGTTGAAGGAGTACTCCTCTATTGAAGCTGTTTATTCCCGAGAGATCGAGAAGGCTAAGCATTTTGCAAAGAGATTTGGGGTTGAGAAAATATATTCTAGCTGGAGGGATCTTATTAATGACAGCGAGATCGAGGCTATCATCGTGGCAACTCCTACTTATACTCATAGAGAGATTGCTGTGGAGGCCGCTAGAAGAGGTAAACACGTGTTTCTCGAGAAACCTATTTCTCTTGATCTAGAGAGTGCGAGAGAGATCGTTAGAGAGGCTGAGAAGAATCATATTAAATTATTCGTTGGGCACTGCCTCAGGTACTGGCCTGAGTATGTTAGGGTTAAGGATCTTGTTTCAAGAGGTGAGATTGGTGAGCCTAGGGTTGCGAGAGCTTATAGACTAGGTTCTTACCCCACGTGGTCTCTGTGGTATAGGTACAAGGAGTTTAGTGGTGGTGTTGTTATTGATTTAGCTATTCATGATATTGATTTTCTGAGGTGGGTTTTGGGCTCTGTTAAGAGGGTCTATGGTGTTGGTGGTAGATTCAGTAGGTACTCTGTTGATGTTATTGATCACGCTATGTATATACTGGAGTTTGAGAATGGCGCAGTAGCCTATGGCGAGGCTTCTTGGGCAATGCCTCAGAAATTTGGTTTCACTACGTATCTTGAGATAGCTGGTACAAAAGGTCTTTTAACTGTTGATAACAAGTCTACGGCTTCGGTCCATGAGTATTACAATGATTCTTCGTCATCATATTCTCCATTGTATCATGACGCATACTACAATGAACTCAAAGCCTTCCTCAGATGGATCTTGTTTAATGAGCCAGTAGCTATATCACCAGAGGATGCTGTGGAGAGTCTGAGAATAGCTCTCGCAGTAACTAAGAGTATTGAGAAGAGAGAAGCAATTGATCTGGGGGTGGAGGCGGCTTGATCAAGTTCGCGATAGTCTCATTTGCTCATATGCATGCTTATAGCTACGCTAGAGTCATTAAGGAACTCGAGACCGAGGGTCTAGCCTCTTTAGAGGGGGTTTACGACGATAATCCCGATAGATTAAATAGGGTTTCAGAGATCTATAAGCCCAAGAGAATTTATAGAGATCTCTATTCACTCGCTGAGGACAAAAATATTGATGCTGTTATAGTGGCCTCTGAAAACTCCAAGCACAAAAGCTTCTCGGTGCCTCTGATGAGAGCTGGGAAACATGTTCTTGTTGAGAAACCTATTGCCACAACCTATAGAGATGGTTATGAGATGGTTGAAGAGGCTAAGAGGAATAATGTGAAGCTTCAGATAGCTTTTGTAATGAGGTATCATGACGCATCTATTGAGATCAAGAGAAGAATAAGTTCTCTAGGAAGGATCTACGCGATAACATCTACCAATCACGGTAAGAATCCCATGGATTGGTTTGTTGATCCTGAGTTAGCTGGGGGAGGAGCTTTCATGGATCACATAGTTCATGTAGCAGATCTAATTAGGTGGTACACTAATAAAGAATTCGTAGAAGTAACAGCATTCGCTGCGAGAAATCTAAATGAGAGCCTAAGAGTAGAGGATAATGGCTTGATAATAGCTAGATTAGAAGATGATATAATAGCATCAATTGACTGCAGCTGGTCAAGACCTCCTAAGTGGCCTGTCTGGGGCGATGTGTATATGAGGATACTAGGTGAGAGAGGCGTACTAGTCCTAGACGCATTCAATCAAAATATCTATCTATCAGATGGAGAAGGCTTCAGAGGAGTATACTTTGGACCAGACGCTGATAAAAACATGATCCTAGGATTTATAGAGGCTATAAAAAAGGATCAGGAGCCTGTGGCCAGTGGCTTAGATGGTTTAAGAGCTCTTGAGGTTGTTTTAGCAGCATACAAATCTCTACGTGAAAAAAGAACAGTCAGAATAGAGGAGGTAAGAAGTCTTTGAAGATCTCATAGGTTATTAAGAGATATATGGTTCTTTTCAGATATAAGTAGGGGGTCTTGATTCCTGGCTCCATAAAACTGGTTCTTTCATCTAGTTTAACCAAGAACACTCCAATGGATAACTACTTGGGTTTTGGCTCTCCCAGGGTAGTGAGACACCCATACACTAGAGAACCCTGGCTCTTATTCACCGCCTGGAGAGATCAGTCAGGTGTCGAAAGAGAGATCTGGGCAGCTCCAGTAATTGATGAATTTTCTCTAGAAATAGATCTGAGAAGATCCAAGAAAATCGCCGCGGGATCCTCTGTAGGTGTAAAAGGTCTTAATACTGTTGATGTCTTCTACGACTACTACAATGATCGTTGGATCATTTTCTCTACAATCTATGGTGGAGACCCGAAGAGTCTCGCAGTCATATACTCAGATCCTGACTTCACAAAAATCGAGGCCTCACTGATTGAGTCACCCATTAACATGGGTGATGCAGGTTTCTCATGTATCTCATACGAGGATGATAAGATACTCACGTGCACTGGAGGTTTTGGTTTAGAGAGATCTCTAATGACAATTGATGACTTCGCTAAGAAACAGTTATCAAAACCCGTTCTTGTGAAGAAGTCTATAGGAGGATTATTACTAAGTGAGGCAGCAGATGTTCATAAAACCTTTGTTTATGGCGGGAGGATCCTTATGCTAACAGAGAATCTCGGCGGAACAGGCACTTGGCATATACAGCTATACATGGGTCCTAGAATCGGTTGGAAGAAGTGGGGTGATCAATACTCACTAGGCAAATGGTACATGCCTCTCTCAACAAAAATTCCTTTACCCTTCGCGAGTGACTATGAGAAGACAAGTTATGGACACCCAGAGTACACACTTGAGCTGAGAAAGCCGTGGCTCATGTGGGCTAGTTTTAGACACTGCCACTGGCCACAGCCTGATAAGGGTCTTAAATGGGCTCACGAGATATGGGCTGCGGAGACTTCAGTGGATTACTTCTCTGATCCCAGAGAGTGGCTTCCAGCAATTTTTGAGGCTGATGAAACAATTGAGCCACCCTGGATCCTCGATACATTAGGTGCATCAAAAATCTTGATCCATGTGTATAGACCTAGGGAAACACATGAGCTAGTAGTGAGACACGGAAGAGACGTAGGAAAACTCTCAGTGGGTGATGGAAGATACGTTGAAGAGAGATATGTTGTCTCTAAGGAACAGAGAATAGTTATAGACCCGGCTCCGCCAGCGATCTACATCGAGCCCACAGACCCAAGGAGATCAACTGGTGTAATGATATATCTACTACCATAATTCTGAATCAGCCCAGAAACCGGTCATCACTACTCAGATTATCTAGCCATCATCACCGATATAATATTCGTCTAAGACAATTATTAATTAAGTTAGGTTACAGTTTCTATTCACTTTCTATTAACTTCCCTACACTCCCCATCTAAATCTCCATAGTCCTCTACCAAATGACACAACCACTATTTCTAGCTCCTCAGCAAGCGTATCACTTATAAGAGCTTCATCAGCTAATGGAAATACTATAGTACCTACTAACACCTCTTTCGACCAATATCTCTCGCAATAATCTTAACCCACGCTTTTCTTGGGAAAAACCATACTCTCAAGGATCCTCCAGCAATCTCAACAGCTTTTTCGACAATATCCTTAGAAAGCCATAGACCTGATTACTCAGCTACACCTATA
>JBMFLZ010000033.1:0-7859 GCA_049970935.1 Sulfolobales archaeon
GTTAATGTTACTGTTACAGGTTCTCCTGGGTAAACCGGTGTTGATACACTAGCTATGGTTGCTACCTGCGCTTTTACTGGGGTCATTAATGTTGTTAGAGGAGCTATTAAAACGAGTAAAGTCAGGAGCACATAAATAGTTTTATATATAGACCTATTCATTTCCATTATTCACCGTCACCTCTGAGATAAGCTACTTCCACTATATAAAGTTAGTGTGCACAATTGTAGTCACAATGTTTTTAAGTCTTAGATACCAATGGATCAATTGATGCAACTAATTTATTTATTAACACTAGCAAATTGATACATAAAATATTCGGAAGATGCATCAGAGGTTAAGAGGAGATGATTAAAAAAGCACTGGTTTAAAAATTGTTTTAAGAGATCTAATCTCGAGGTCTATGGTGGATTCTGTGCATTGAATAGCTCAAATCCGTATATTACTGTTGTGTAATTCCAAGCATACGCAAATGTCCAAGCGCCCCACGTTATGCCATAAGCTATTACCGGGATCTTTTGCTTAACGAGGTAGCCGACTAGGTAGTATCCGTTGTAAGCTTTGGAGGGATCTGTTTTAATTGATGTATATACGTAGAAGTATGGTGGTGATGAAATGTTTGCATCTACTGTGATCGTTATTCCATATCTTGCTAGTGGTATTAGTGTAACATAGTCCTTGCCTGATGGTTTGAATAATCCGTATCCCAAGGCATATACTCTCTCGGGTAAGAATAGATCCGTTGAAGCTCTAAATATTATTTGCCCACTAGCTCCATACCTAGCATCTACTTTGGCTGGTAGAGATATTGTGCGTGCAACAGGTTCTAGGTACACATAGAATGGTTCCTCATAAGAGAATCCGCTGTACTGAATGTTTCTCACCACTAATCTATACGTTCCAGGGGATCTTGTCTCTGCCATGAAGTATACTTCGCCTGGTCTCGGATAATCGAAGAATAGTATATAGCTCGCACTTATCTTCCCACCTACTTGAACACCTGTAACAGTATATGGTTGAATCGTCATTGTGTATAGATCTAGCATGTAGTATGTTATTGGCCCAAACACCATCGCGTCTAAATTACTAGAGTATCTAGGTTGATTATATGTTGGGTATGTCACTCTAACACCTATGGCATGGGTTCCTGATAGAACTTTTATCTTGAATACTCTCCAGTCGCCAGACTCATATCTCCAGGTCCAATCAAATGCTCCTCTCAGGTAGTAGTTCTTGTAGAGACTATTCTCAGGCACTGGGTACAGTGTCACTGGGTTACCGAGGATTACTGGGACAAAGTATGATACTGGTATTAAGTATCTATACCCTCTGGATAGATCCTCTGCAACAATGTACCCACTGTAGAAACCTGGTTGATTAGGTGCTCTGATAACCACATACACTTTCGCGGATCCAGATACTGACAAGGTCGATGGCGTCACATAAACATCACCCCACGTTGTGTAGCCATAGGTGTTGAGCCTAATCTTTATAGGAACTACGTCATTTATCCATGAGTAATACAACCCTACTCTCAAGACTATTGCTTTTCTCGCAGAGGTTGTGTCTACACCATAGAATGTTTTAACTAGATATTCTATCTCTCTAATTTGCTCACTTAATTTCGCTACCTGTATCCTTAAAGCGTTTGCTCCACGTATGTCATAAGTTATTCTAGCTGTTTCACTGAGTTGTATCACTCCATCATTATTCAGATCTATCCAATACCAAAGTTCAGCCCAGCTTAGGTATGTATCCCACGTAATCCATCTACCACCTTTATTAAAGTAGCTAAATGGATAGACAACCTCGATCTCGAAGTACTGATCTTTAGGCAATTTAGATGGATCTATAATTAATAAAGCCAGACCTATTCTTCTACCAGTCATATTTAGATATAATGTGTCTCCTGTGCAGTTAACCACTAGATCTGGTGTCGCAACTAGTGATAGTGAACATATACTCTGTGAACTTATCTGGATCATTCTAACACTATATAGTCTCAAGGATCCGCTTCCACTGATCTCTAGTGTTTTAATAGTCGATCCTCCTGGGAATATCTCTGGAACATATATCTTAGGCTCATACCATTGAGGCATTGATACGGAGCCACCATATGTGAAAGCTGTGTAACTTATGTTCATATCAGATAACACATCATTAACGAATTCCCTCGAATATATCTTAAGTATGCTGGGATCCATAATCATTGAAACAGCTCTATAAGCATCTACGAAACCAGCTCCTTGACTTAACTCATTGAAGCCCATATCGTAGGCTGAGTTCATTAAAACTGTCTTAAGTAGATAAGCAGGCATTCTAGAACCATATTTACTCTTATAAGCTGAGACAACTAATGCGCCAACACCAGCACTCATAGGAGTCGCTTGTGAAGTACCACCAAAGAGATCATATGCGAATCTACCGTCTAAAGTATCGTAGTTTAGGGAATCCCACGTCCTACCCACAGCCCATGCAAAAGAACCTATTGCCACTACGTCGGGTTTAACAACACCAACCTCAGAAGGACCTCTATTGCTCCAGGTGATGATCTCTCTATTACCACCTGGCAGATATCCGTAAATGGGTCTATAAGTGAATTCAGTTCCAGCACCAACAGTTATAACAAAGGACCCTGCGCCAGGGGTCGTTACAGTTCCCCATCCGGGCCCTCCGTTTCCAGCTGCCACGAAGTGCGCTACTCCTGATATAAGTGATGTGTAGTCAAACACTGCTGATAACGGATCCATTCCAGAGGCCCATCCCCATATAGCCCAAGCACTTACTCCGTAAGAGTTGCTTGTCATGTCTACTAGTGGAGCTCCTGTGTAAGTCCAGTTCCACGAGTATCCATAGAATAGTATCCATGGATTATTCAGTAGCACAGGCCATAGAAATCTGGATCCTATCCCATATGGAGTTTGCAGATCGAATCCTGAGAAGAAGTAGATCGAGGTAAAAACGTCTCCAAACCACAAAGCTACTGAGGAGGCTATCTGAGCTGAGGGTGCTTGACCGGAGAGGCTTCTACTCCCATACCCTGTTTGTGCATAGAAGTCTCTTCCGGCAGCAGTTGTTGCACAGAATGTTCCATGGCTGTAGAAGTCCTCTACTAACACAACA
Organism: Sulfolobales archaeon; assembly: GCA_049970935.1. Taxonomy (GTDB): domain Archaea; phylum Thermoproteota; class Thermoprotei_A; order Sulfolobales; family AG1; genus WYEN01. Next base: position 3,124 of record JBMFLZ010000033.1, read on the forward strand.
TAGTCTCCCATAGGATCTAGTCCCGGCCAGATAACTGATATAGGCTCACTCCACCACACCTCAAAGGCTCTTGGCAGAGAGTAGTAGCCGTACCAAGGCGGTAGGGGCTGCACGTATTGTTTCCAGATTCCCAGCTTCTCTCTAATAATAGCCCATGTGGCATCGTATATGTACCCAGCTAATGTGCCGAATGATACGTCGGTTATTCCATCACCGTTTAGATCTTTAGCTATCACCTCGTTTCCATATCTTATTGGACCGCTATCAAAAACGTATCTTGGCTCTGTAGGAGCATTTGGTATATATACACCACATCTCGAGAGTTGCTTCGCGATATAATATAGCACAATAGATGTAGCAGCGTATAATGTGTCATAATATCCGTCTCCGTCTGAGTCAACTAATATAACTGGTAAGGTATACCAGAGAAGACCGTAGGGATAGAATATGTTTTTAACAGCTAAGCCAAATTTAATTTTACCATAATACTTTATGTTGCTTATATCCCATTGAGATATGTTGAATTCATCATATCCACAACCCGTCCATACAACACCTACTTCTTCTCTGTATACAGCCGGGAACCATGAGTCAAATACGTACAGCAATGATGTATTAATGTACAAAGTGTTGCCACTAACATTCCCTTCTACCGGGGTAAGAACTAAACCATAGCTGTCGGCGTCGAGAATTAGTGGCCAACCATATTGGTCTCTGGCGATAGCTTTTAACCCTAAGGCTGGTGATCCATAGTCTACACCTGTGTCTATTATAGCTATCTTAGCATTCTCTCCTTTAATCCCATATCTATACCAAACATCTATTGCTCTAGTAATATTGACTGTGTAGTGATATGCACCACCAGAAACCTGTGAAGAAGTTTGAAGAGGTGAAACTTGACCAGTCGCGGACTCAAGCTCATTTAGTAATCTTCTCTCCTTAATATAGAAACTATCTAACCTTATATCTGGGAGAACCGCGATCACACCAGGCATTGAAGCTAACTTATCTATTTGATCTTTAGTTATAGTAGCCACGAACACCTTCTTATCGTATAATGGGTAAACACTAAGTAAAGCCTTCACACTCTTCGCAACATCTCTGTTGTTCACAGAATAATCAGCTAGAATAATTACTCTACCAACATCTCTACTATTAAGAAGTTTCACAGGTTTATTAACCGATATATTTGCTAAAAGATCCTCGTCTTCAACATAACCACCATATTTCCAATAACTCTCGTTATAAAGTACAGGACTCACATACGCTATTCTTATTAATTGGCTTGTTGTCTCTTCAGAGGATCTGAGTAATTGTATCGGTGACAATGATATTATTAATACAAGAAATAATGTAGATATGTATATTATTCTTTTAACTTGACTCATTCTATTAAACACCATCGTGCATATTTAGGGAAAAAAGCTTATATTTTTTATATACTTCCCCTGCACTTTAGATACGTATTTAACATATCATTAATAATCTATATAGATAGCGTTTAGTAGAATCTTCTCTCCACGGGATATATCTCATAGATTAGTTATTTTAAGAACTAATCATTATCAATATAGATATTGGTGAGTGTCTTGAGTGAGATTATAAGAGAGGTTAAGGCAACAGCTATCAGGAGAAGAGGTTTTCATACACATATCAGAGGTCTAGGTCTCGATGAGAATGGTAAAGCATCTTTTGTTGGTGATGGTTTAGTTGGTCAGGTGAAGGCTAGAGAAGCCGCTGGCATCGTCGTTAAGATGATTAAAGAGGGTAAGATGGCTGGTAGAGGTATTCTTTTTGTGGGTCCTCCTGGTAGTGGTAAAACTGCTCTCGCAATTGCTATTGCGAGAGAACTTGGTGAGGATACTCCTTTTGTTGATATTGATGCCTCTGAGCTTTACTCCGCGGAGGTTAAGAAGACTGAGGTTCTTACTCAGGCTCTTAGAAAAGCTATTGGTGTTAGGCTCAGAGAGATGAGAACTGTTTATGAGGGATATGTTAAGGATATTAAGATTAGGAGAATTAAGCACCCATATAATCCATATGTGTTTATTCCTAGAGAAGCCTCAATAACACTTGCAACATCCGATGATCAAGTAACATTAAATGTTGGACAAAGTGTTGTTGAGCAATTAATTGAGAAAGGTGTGAGAAAAGGCGATGTTATATGGATTGATGCTGAGACAGGAGCCGTTAACATAATTGGTAGAGCGGAGGTGGAGGGTGCCAGGAAATACGATATAGATATCTACAGGAAAATAGAGATTCCTAAGGGACCTGTTAAGAAACAAAAGGAGATCGTCAGAACATTTACATTGCATGACCTCGATATTAATATGGCTCTGAGAAAAGCCTCTATATTCTCATTATTCGGTTTTGAAGCCGAGAGAGAAATTGATCCTGAGCTCAGAAAACAAGTAGATGAATTAGTTAAGAAATGGATTGAGGAAGGCAGAGCCGAGTTGATACCAGGGGTTTTATTTATTGATGATGCTCACATGCTTGACATAGAGATCTTCAGTTTCTTATCGAGAGCAATGGAGAGTGAGATGGCCCCAATAATAATAATGGCTACTAACAGAGGTGTGACAAAAATCAGAGGAACAGATCAGGAATCCCCACATGGAATGCCACTAGACCTATTAGATAGACTACTTATCATACCGACATATCCTTACAATAGAGACGAGATAAGAGAGATAATTAAAATAAGAGCAGCTGAAGAAGATATTGAGTTAGATGAGAAAGCATTAGAGGAGTTAGTGAATATAGGAGAGAAAACAAGTCTCCGACACGCGGTCCAGTTAATGGAGCCTGCGAGAATAATCGCTAGAAGTAAAAATAGAGAAAAAGTCTTAGCCGAGGATGTTAGAGAAGCTTCTCAATTATTTATGGATGTGAAAAACAGTATAGAACACGTGAAGAAATACGAAGAACTATTCCTGAGGTAAATCCTCAGATAATCTACCACTTAACACAAGACTATAAAGAGCTCTCTCAAATCTCTCTTTATCAAAAACAATTTCTTTAAAATAACTCTTTTTAATAGCGATCTCCAAAGCCTTCAAATGAATACAACTACCTTTTCTCCTTCGCATAATAACATTCATCAAGAAATCAGGACATGTACACAGCACTCTCGGAATAATAAGATAATCCTCTCTACCACTTCTGTAAACATAGAAATTATGATCTCCAAATCTTATTCTATAGATTCTTTTACTGAGTAAGATCTCAAGAATCTTCTGATCTTTTAATAACTCCTCTTCCTTCAATTCACTTAATTCTTTCTCTAAAGATCCTATATCGATGCCTTGTGTATTCACAGACACTCCAAGAAAATATTGTATGATCGTTGATAAATATTGAGTAAAGAAAGAAAGTACGAAAAAATTGATAGGCCCTAGCTTCTAGAATGAAAATTAAGAACCTTTTCTTTTGATCATTCTAATTATTTCTTAATCTATAGCTTACTTATTAACTACTCTTAATAACAACTTGAGTCATTAGTAGAATCGATATTAGACACAGATCTTTTAATATTTCTTCTGGCTAGAGTATTGGTTTCTGGAAGTAACAAAATATATAGCTAGGTCTGCTAAAAATTTAGAATTAGAGATGATTTCATATGGGGAGGAGAAGAAAGAAGAGAAGTATTAAGAAACCTCATTGGAGAGAGAGAAGACCCCCGAAAGTCTTTCAATGCCCTGTCTGTGGAGCTGTGTCAGTAACTGTTAAGATAGTTGAGGAGGAGGATACAAGATATGCTCTTATAGCATGTTCAAATCCTAAGTGCAGAATGAGATCTAGAATTGATAATGTACCTATGCTCTTCACACCTGTTGATGTATACTCTATGTTCATGGATCTCTATAATGAGGGTAAGGTTAAGATATGGTTTGAAGAGGCTGAGGAGCTTGGAGAAGAGGAGAGTGGAGGATCTTCTGAAGAAGAAGAGTAGAGAGGGAGAAAAAAGTATTTTTATTCTAGTAGACCCTGAGAAAATCTCAGGTTCTGAAGAAGATTTTTTTGAGAAAATCTCTCGAATAGTCAATGAGGGAGTAGATGCTTTTCTGGTAGGCGGTAGCCTAGGTGTGGGGGGAGACGATTTAGATAGGACCGTACTGACACTCAAAAAAACAAATTTACCAGTGATACTTTTCCCGGGAAGCGTCGCGGGGATCTCTAAATACGCTGACGCAATACTATTTATATCACTACTAAATAGCGAGAACCCATACTACATAATAGGTGCCCAGGTAGAGGGCGCAGTCATTATCAAGAAACTAGGTTTAGAGGCGATACCCACAGCCTACATAATTATGGGAGAGGGTGGCGCAGCTGGCTACATGGGTAGAGCGAGGCCTATACCTTTAAACATGAGCTATATAGCATTAGCATACGCTTTAGCTGCCGAAATGCTTGGTATGAGATTCATATACTTAGAGAGTGGTTCTGGTTCTGAGAGAAGTATTCCTCCAGAGACAGTGAGTCTAATACGAAAAAACACTAATCTCTACATAATAACAGGAGGAGGGATAAGAGACGAGAAAACAGCATGTGATATACTTCGCGCAGGATCTGACGCAATTGTTCTTGGAACAATATTTGAAAAAGATCTAGATAAAACAATCTCTATAGTAAGAAGCGTTAAGAAAAGTAAGTGCTATATCTAGCGGAAAGCATATATCTCACGCTACATTGAAGGAACCCATAGAAAATTGAGAGACGCAATAACA
>JBMFLZ010000033.1:7958-13237 GCA_049970935.1 Sulfolobales archaeon
TGTGGCGGGCCCGCCGGGATTTGAACCCGGGACATCCGCCCAAGAGCCTTGGTCTACGGGTTAAAAGCCCGCCGCTCTACCTGGCTGAGCTACGGGCCCCGCCAAATAAATATCATTTCTACTGAAGCTTAAAATCTTTTGCCGAAATACTTATTGATTATATCCGCCGCTGGACTTATTCTCAGCATCATTGGATGAACATAAAATCTAATTATATTAAGGTATTTTGGAAGATCCTTTATAATAGAACCTTCATGCTCAAATATTTTCTTCTCAGATCCATCTCTAGATCTCACGGTTATTGCCTCATCCTCTCTATAAATGGCTATGTTCTCAATAACAGGTATGTAGTATAAAGAGTCTATACCGTATTTATCCATTAAGTAAATCACTTCCTTGATCATCTTTATCTCCTCGCTTCCAGTCTCGGAATTTGTCATAGGCTCTTCGGATAGAATTATTTTGTCATATACCACTTTATATCCTCTTCTAAATAAGAACATCTCGGCTATCTCACGTATTTCTCTACGAATACTCTGATCATTTGCTACAGACCCTAGATACGAGATAACTGTGTTATCATCAAAATATTTGTAGAGTCCCTCAGAGATCATTTTTTTAATAAAACCAAAATCTCTGTAGTTAGATAGATCAGGTCTCTCCCTAAGAATCCTCTCCCATAATTTTACTAACATAAGTTCATATCCATGAACAGTTTTGTGATAATAAACCGCTCTATACATATGTAGTCTAGCTAAATAGAAATTCTCTACAGCAATTAATCCCTTCTCATTTACACCTATCCTTCTTTTTCCATCTACTTCTAGAGTTGATAATATTCTCCTAAGATCTATTGATCCGTAGATCACGCCCGTGTGTAAAGAGTCTCTTATTAAATAATCCATTCTATCAACATCTAGATCTGATGAGAGAAGAGAGTTGTATAAAGGATCTTTATGTCTCCCATTTATAATATCAGAGATCTCTGAGGGTTCAATACCCTCATTTTTCAAAAGATCCTTTAGATCAGGATCTTCTTTAATTACAAGCGATGACAAGTACTCGTGATTAATCTTAGTCTCGGGGCCCAGAATATTCATATAGTAAGTTTCAAGAGCGTGACTATAGGGTAGATGCCCAATATCATGAAGTAATGCAGCAACTAACAAAATATTTGTTTTATCAGGATCTATGTATTCTCTTAATCTACTAATCACATTCTTCATTAAGTGATATACCCCTAGACTATGACTAAATCTATTATGAGTAGCACCTGGATAAACATATTCAGCAACACCTAGTTGTTTAATTCTTCTAAGTCTCTGAAAAATTGGGAGAGAAATTATTTTCTGAGCTAAAGAATCAAGTTCTATATATCCGTGAACCTCATCAAATACTCTCTTGAGTCTCTCTTGAGAACTCATGTAAACACCTAATATAATCATTGTGTTTAAAACATAATATTCAATTAGTATCATTAATGAATTGGGAAGATTTAGCGATTGGGGAGAGAATTCTCAAGAGAATCGCTGAAGAGATCTTAGGACCCGAGGTAAGTAAGAAGATATGGGGCAGAATAGATATTGTGGGAGACATAGCCATAATTAGAAAACCATTTGATGTAGAGGAACAATTACTCAAATCATTAGGCGAGGCACTTCTTCAAAGAATACCTTATATAAAGTCTGTGTGGTTGGATCTTGGCGGGGTCGAGGAGGTGACTAGGGTGAGAAACGTTATTTGGCTTGCTGGCGAGAAAAAATCTGAGACAATATACAAGGAGCATGGATGCTTATTTAAGCTAGATATAGCTAGAGCATATATCTCTCCTAGGCTAAGCTATGAGCATATTAGGATTGCCAGGCTTGTTCAAGAAGGAGAGGTAATAGCTAATCTATTCGCTGGGGTAGGAGGTTTCTCAATTATAATTGCTAAACATGCTAAACCAAAGAAAGTGATCTCTATAGACATAAATGAAGAAGCTTACAGATACATGGTTGAGAATATTAAGCTAAATAAAGTAGAGAACATTGTAACACCTATTTTAGGAGATGCTCTCGAAGTGATTAAGGGTTACAGAGATTTCTTCGACAGAATACTTCTACCACTACCGCAACTAGCTCTAGTCTCTCTTAGAGTATCTATAGAGGCTTTGAAGAAACAAGGCTTTATACACCCATATGATTTCGTTTCAGCAAGAAACAAGAGAGAGGCTTTGAGTATTTCTAGAGAGATTTACTCGAAAGAATTAGAGAAAATAGATCTTGTGAAAAAATATGAGTTCAGAACCAGTAGAGTGGTAAGAAGCGTGGGACCTAGGAGATATCAGGTGGTTCATGACATATGGGTAGTGAAGAATTAGAGATAGCGAGCAGAAGTGTGAGACCCTTATTTGGCTACTCTTTCTTCACGGTATCCAAGGAATCTTTTGACTATTACATAGTATTTGAGTATGAAGATCCCTTTAAATACTACGCAACAATCATAAATAGCGAGAAATTATATGAAGAGGAGATAGAGAGACTTCATCAAAATATGCAGAATATACTGGATCAGGAAATAACAAAATTTAATAATGAGATCATTAAACCCGAGGTAGTATTTGTCGACATAGGTTTTAAAGAAACCATAAGCAGACCATATATACTATTCAGGATATCTGCTGATATTAAACTTAGACCTGGTAGAAATATCTATGAGAACATATATGAGGCAACAATAGCGGAATACGACTACGTATCCTATTGGTCTTTCCCAAGAAAAACTAAGATCGAGTATGTAGAGATAGATGGCACTTGGGAGGTAGAGGACTCAACATTAATTATATATGTTAAGAAGGGTTCAAGGATCAGGGGTCGCGAGAAAATAATTTTTGTGCTAATCTAAGTATTATTAATAGGCTCTTAGCTAGATAATAGATCGGGTTTGAGAGTTATTGCCGCAACATAACGAGGGAAAAGAAGATTCTTCTACTAAACTCTTCTTAAGCATAGATGAATTTGGTAGGATCTTAAGTGAAGTCGTCTCTAACATTGAGGAATACTATGTTGCTACCGAGGATCTTAAATTAAGTGGGCATAACGTGCTTTACTTATATATTTCGCGAGAAGATCTCGAGAGAGGCGTCATATTATTCTTATACGTGAATCCTTACACGGAAGAAGTTTACGGCTTCGGATTCATGATTGTTTATAATTGTTCCTCGGGAGAAGGTGGAGATGTTTCGTTTGAGGAAGTATCCCAATTAGCTAAGCGATTAGGAGGATACATAGCTAGTTTTCATAATTGCTCCATTATAATAAAAGAGCCTGAACCAAATAGGAATTTTATCGATCAGTTGAGAGAGATTGTTTCTTCAGTGAATAATAAAGAGATCTCGGGTAAATTACATATAGTTAACTACTCATATGATTTATTAGAAGAATTAACAGAGATATATATTCGGAGAGAGCAGCCCACGGTAAATTAAAGATGACAAATATAGTATTTAAAGTAAAGAAGTGGTTAGACGATGAAGAATTCAGCGAGCTTCTTAAGATTAGTGATTATCTTGGAAGAGAATATGGATACTCAGTATTTTCTCTTAATATCCCGAAAGCTGTGAAAAACGGATTCTATGAAGATGATATACTTGAGATCTTGAAGAAACATGGTGTCTCACTAACTCAGAAAGAACTAGAGACTTTGAAACTAAAACTCTCAGAGGAGTTAGAGAAGAGTTTAATTAGGATCGAGTTGTCATATAGCGATGGAATGATTCTTATTAAACCAGATAAGTACTTAGGCGATGCTCTGAGTGGTATAAGAGATCTACTTGTATACGATAAAATAAATAAGATCTTTAAGACATACCCTATACATTATCTCAGAGTAAAGGAGTATCTAAGTTCCCTGAACACGAAATTAGAGGATAAAACAGGTTTCACAGATAAGAATCTACCAATTAAACCAGCTCTTAAGCTTAATTTACGCGATTATCAATCAGAAGCTCTTGATAAATGGATCTCTAATAAATACAGAGGAATAATTGCTCTCCCAACAGGCTCAGGGAAAACAATTGTTGGCTTGGCAGCAGTTTCTAAATTAGCGAAGTGGACCCTCGTCGTAGCATTCACTAAGGAGCAGGTTAAGCAGTGGAGAGAGCATTTTGTAAAGAACATGAATCTATCTTCATCAGATGTAGGTGTGTTCTATGGTGAAGAAAAGATAATTGCCCCGATCACTATCACGACTTATCAAACAGCCTTTAGATACATAAAGCAATTAGCTCCATACTTCCCCATGATCATTGTTGACGAGTGTCATCATTTACCAGCTGATAAATTTAGGGAGATAGCTATTAGATCCTTCGCACCATATAGATTAGGTCTTTCAGCTACACCTTTTAGAGAAGATGGTAGACATGAGGAGCTATTTCCACTTCTTGGGGGAGTGATATACTATAAGAGTGTCAAAGAGTTGGCGGAGAAAGGATATTTAGCTCCTTTTGTCATAAAGGTTATTAAAGTTAATTTAACACCTGAGGAAATGAAGATCTATAAAGATCTTAAGAAGAAATACGATGAACTCTCTAGAGGATTAAGTTTTCAAGAACTTCTGGCATTAGCTAAAAGAGGAGATATGAATGCTATTGAGGCTCTCAAGATTAGGAGTCAGTTAAGACTTCTTGTTCACACATCTAAGGAGAAAATTAATGCTCTGAGAAGAGTTTTTCTTGAGGAGTTAAGTAAAGGCTCTAAGATCATAATATTTACTCAATATGTTGATCAGGCGGAGGAGATAGGTAAGATACTTAATATTCCTGTAGTAACTGGTGAAACAGATCCTTCTACTAGGAAGAGAAATTTTGATTTATTTAGATCAGGTTTTTACAAAGCTATTGTATTAACTAGTGTTGGTGATGAGGGTATTGATGTACCGGATGCTAATGTAGGTATTATAGTCGCTGGAACAGGATCTAGGAGACAATTTATTCAAAGATTAGGTAGATTACTCAGACCAATGGGGGGTAAGGAAGCTGTTTTATACGAGATCATTGTTAAAAACACTTTTGAAGAAGCGGAGTCTCGTAGAAGAAGATCAGCTCTAAGAGAACTTGAGAATCAATTCAATCTATTTTATCAAAGTAGCGAGTTAGAGGAGTCTTAAAATATTTAAGGACATAAGATTTTCTTTATCTGGATAAATATGCCAAGACCAATGACAACAAATACAGTTCCTCTCGCGAAGATCTTGTATGAAGATAGCAGTATATAGGCTCCTTCAGCAACATCAAAATT
>JBMFLZ010000034.1:0-12705 GCA_049970935.1 Sulfolobales archaeon
CTCGTGAATTGCTTCTCGAGAATGATCTATAGGATCTCAAAAAATAATTTGTTTCACTATTTATATGCTGATAATTCACTTTAGTTGGGGTCTTGTATTGGGTGAAGAAATCGTCTTGAAGAAATATATTGTCTGTGGTCCGTTTCCATATGCAAGTCTAATTAGTGATGGATACGAATCTTTCTTTATTGACTATTTATCAGAGATCGGTGGTGAAGAGAGAGCCGTTTTAAGACCTGGTATGAGGATCCGGGACGCGTCTTGTTTCGAGGTTTCTGCTGATGAGAGCGGAGTTGTTGATTTTGTCAAGATCTTTGGTGAGGAGTTCAGAGATTTCTGGAGACTGAATTATGGTGTGGCCTATGCCTACACCGAGATTGAGGCTGATGAGGGAAACTATATCTTATTGATCGGTTCCGAGGACTATGTCTCGGTATTCACGGATGAAGGTAATATATTTACTTCTTATGTGGCTAGGAGCTTCAGACCTGATTTCTATGCGGTTTCTCTCAGGCTCAAGAGAGGTGTTAATAGGATCCTTTTTAAATCAGGTAGATTAGCTGGTAGATGGCTACTTAGTGCGAAACTGATTAGGTATGATAAGCCTCTGTATATTCATCGAGCGAGGATACTCAAGCCAGATGTGGTGAGAGGATCAAAGGCTAATTTCTATTTATCTGTGCCTGTACTCGCACTCAGTAGTATCAAGAGAGTTGTTATTGAATGCGTCGAAGACGAGATCTGGAGAAAATGTTTTTCTGAGATAAGAGATCTTGTGGCAGGTGCTGAGTATCCAGTTCCAATACATGTCTCCTCCAAGAGAGTTATTGATGGCTCAGAAGAGATTAAGCTCAAGATTAATGTCTATGCTGATGATCTATACATAGATTCTCTTGAGATACCTATTAGAGTTGTTAATGAATATGAGCACAGGATCGAGAGCTACAGATCGGTTGCTGACGGATCTGTTCATCTATATGGTCTAAAGCCTCCGAAAAAGCCTTGTTTAGACAGGAGATGCGGAGCAGTAATTAGTTTACACGGGTTCAAGGGTCACCCGTATTTCTCTGAGTTATATGGTGATAAAGAAGATCTATATATTATATCGCCGACAGCTAGAGATGGCGAAGTTAATTATAGAGAGATTGGTTTAATAGAGGTTCTAGAAGTAATTGACCAAGTCTTAAAGAGATACGAGATAGACCCTGACAGAATCTACTTATCAGGACACTCAATGGGTGGATACGGCACGTGGTACATTGGCACAAGAATACCACATTTATTCGCGGCGATAGCCCCATTATCATCGAGAGGAGATTTATCTGATACAATAGATCTTTTGAGAAAAAGATCTGGTTGGGAAGGCGTGGCTGAATTAATTAATTTATATAATCCAGCCACATTGCTCAGGAACCTATCTTCGACACCGGTTTTCGTGTCTCATGGATCTGATGATAAAATAGTTTCTGTTGATTACTCGAGAAATATTGTTAAGAAATTATCTGAGCTGAATATACCACATGTCTACGAGGAGGTTCCCGGTGTGGGGCATGTTTGGGGAGAGATCAAGAGGGGATCTAGGTATGGACTTGATTGTATTGATCGTGAGAGTATAGAGAGTTTCTTTAGAGAAAAGAGAAGGAATGTGCCAAGAAAACTTATTGCGGAGGTTATTGATCATAGATTCAATAAGATCTGGTGGGTAACTATCTACGGAGGCTCTAGAAAGAGTTTATCACGATTATCAATTGAGTTATCTGATAATGAAATAAACACCTTAATTATTAGAGAGAGTGAGAATGTATCAGAGTTTGAAATAGATCTAGCTATGCTTAAGCAGAGTAAATTAATTGATCCCAGTAGAGGTCTAGTGATAGTTTATGGTGAGAAAAAATTAGTTGTCGACAGAGATTATCTAAGCAACTCATCCAGCATAAGAATATACCTGGGATCAGATAAGGATCTGTGTCTTATCGAGAGAGAAGATCTATTAATATGCTCAGATCAGACAAAAATAATTAGAGCACCGATTACAGAGAGATTAGTCAAGAGAAAACCTGTCACAGGACCTCTTCTCGACGCCTTTAATAGTGAGTCTCTTATTGTATCATGCTCAAATGATGATATCTGCATAAAATCATCTCTGCATATACAGAGATGGTGGTTTAATTACTCAAATGGTTATATTGAGATAGTATTTGATAAAGATCTCTTGAATAAGAGAATTACTGGTAAAAATCTCATTTTGATCGGCGGCCCCGAGAAGAATCTATTCCTTAGGAGGATAATAGATCTCTTGGATATAGTAAGGTTCGAGGGAGAGAACAAAATTATTCTTGGCTCAAAAACTTATGAAAGAGAGAAAATTGGTATCGCAATGATATATCCTAACCCCATAGATCCTGCTAAATATATTGTTTTGCTAGGCGGAAACTCTAGAGAATCCATAGAGGCGCTTCAGAGACTAGCGCTAACTATTGTACCAGATTATCTAATCTATGATTCAAGATTAGTTGGTAGAGATCCTGGTGGAGTAATTGCTTCAGGGTTCTTTAATTATTTCTGGAGACTTGATTCATAGCTTCTTACTGAGGATCTCCAGCATTTTTCTCGCGTTCTCAAGCATCCAATGATCGTTGTTGAAGAAAACATAGATCTTCTTAGGAGATAAGTTAATTACTTCACTAGCTATCTCCTCAAGCTCCTCCGAGGAGTAATCATGAAAATACCACCCGGTTCTCCCATGAAGTCTTAGATAAACAATCCCTCGACACGAGATAAACCATGTTATCTCAGGAGAATCAACTGAGACAATATATGCTTCTCTAAAAACTTCACATAACTCATTTTTGTCTTGTGTGAACCATGATGCTTCTCTGAACTCAATAGCTAATTTACTTCCCTCACCACTTTCTTTAATGAATCTACGTAGTTTCTCAACGTTATTCTCACTGTATCTGTAGTTAGGTGGTAGTTGAAGAAGATAGAAGTCAATAACGCTACTCATTGGATCAAATAATTCTCGGAATCTTCTCCAAGCATCAAGTGATTTTTCGCTTAGTTTATATAGATGAGATATTGATCTATGAATCTTTATTGACCACCTTAGAGAAGATCCTTTCTTAGCCCACGAAGAAATCTGATTCCTGAAAGGATATCTATAGAATGAGGCATTTAACTCCACAGCATTTAATCCAGAGTTCTTTACATACCAATCAAGTGAGGACCCAAGATTCCAGCTGTAGAGCCACCCCGAGGTCCCAACATAGATCTCTCTCATAACTACACCAATGATCTAAATATAGACCTCAGACTCTCAATAAAATCACTTATGTCCTGGGAAGCAATTGATTTGTTCTCGAGTGACAACGATAGAATTTTCTTAGCTAATCTCTTATAATTCCTTGATTTAAGTTCATTAACTACTTCTCCATGCTCAATAATTTTTCTACCCAATAGATCCTTTAGAGAATCAACTAATCTCCTACTCTGATCCTCACTAGATATCTTTTCGAGGATCTGAATAACTTCTTGATACAAATTATTGATCAGATCAATTCTCTCTTTATAAAGATCTACACCAACCAGCTCCTTAGACTTATCACAAAGACCCTCACTACATAATATGAGAGCTGATTTCGCATCATACATATGCTTAAGCATCATAGCCTCGTAATACAGTCTCGATGAGATCTCTACTAACATCGGATCCTCAGAACCTCTATTTATCCAAGCGATATAAGATCTTGTATCAAGAGAATCTTTTATTTCCCGATATAACTCAGATATCTTCTTGGGCTCAATCACTCTCGGGATAAGATCCCAACCAATCTCTTTATTGATCTCCTCACCAGAATAGAGTTTACCAGAGGGATCTCTCGCGGCTATTAGGTATAATCTGTATTGAGTGGGGTCAGGAGCCACGGGGTATGGAGGTGATATGATTGCTGGTTCAGGACCCTCTAATGAGAATATGAATACCCATCCTCTGAATCTGTCTAAAGAATCATATAATCTCTTTTCTTGTGCTATTGAGTCAGCTACTGATATTATTGGATTAAGTATCTCTCCGTATCTACCAATCACGAGTTTCCCCAGTGAGAAGTACATATTGTGAAGAACATATCGTGTTGAGAATATCCATCTACCAAGGATCTTGTCAAAATAAGCGTTCACCTGCCAACCATCTACTCTAGCAGTGACCCTGACAGGAACTGTATCAGGATCAACTATCTCAGACTCCTCAAAGTAGTCAAGAGCCTTTGGTAGTGGCGTGACCAGTGTCTCAACTGGGTCCTCTCCCTCAAACAATATGATTGTCCCAGTAGCATAATTTGAGACAGGGAAGCTCTTGAAGGTTCTTCTTCTATTCCACGAATAGATACATACTCTATATTCATTGCCTGCATCAGAGCATCTTTTCTCAATAAATCTAGTAAAGACATCCCTGTATCTCTCTACAAAAACCTCTACTCTCTTCAGTGGTGTTCCTAGAAGCTCACCAGCTTTCCTAATGCTCTCCTCATCTATAGTCTCTCTCTTCTCAATGGATCTATAGACTTTCTCAACGAAGAATATTGGGTTAATGAACTTCATAGCTCCTAGATAATATATATTGATTTAATTAAAGTTTTTCAAGGAATTGGCGGAGGAATCCTTAGGTAAATTAAGAGAATCACTGGAGTAGTTAAATTAAATAGATCATCATAAAACTCCTTGGGTGAAAAAGATCTCTTCAATAAATAAGTCGTGATCTCAGAGACTATGAGAATTAGAGATGCTAGAGGATCTTGTGTTAGTAAGAAGAAGAATAAGAAAACAATGAGAAAAATTCTTAGTCTCCTAAGAAACTCAATTACTACATACAAGTCCTTAGCTAATTGACTGTAGAATAAGCCTAGTTTATCTAGATCTGATTGAGCAAAGATCGAGAACACGTAGTAGAGAGAAGAAGCCACAAGCACACCCAAACTAAATCTCACACTTGCGCCACCTCCTATGTACATATGGTCAATTAGCAGAGCAGTGTATATGGGGATTATGACAACTAGTAAAACAATGAATAAGGCATCAACATACTTTTTAATAGCCCATGTAAGTGTCTTAGTGAGTAAATACTCAATCAGTAGAGTCGAAACATATAGGATCACAACTGTAGAAACACCATAGATCATCAAAACAAGATCTTTGATATACGCGATGGTTCCAAGGAATATACTGATTAAAACACCTATGGACACAAGATCTTTTTTAATTAAGTATGTCAGTAGTGTTGATAAGATCACAGGTGAAGCTATTGTAAATGAGATGAGAAGATCCCTGGAGATCAGGTATTCAACAAGAATCAATACTACACCAAAAGATATATATAGTAAATCAGTGTATGCTACACTCTTCACGCTATTTCTCCTGATGATCATGTGGATCCCTTGATTCTCTCGAAGCTTTTATCAATTACCTCAAGTAATGATCCTGCGGAAGATAATTTCTCAGATAATGACTTAGTTATGCCCTCGCCAATTTCTTTATCATAGTCTCTGAGGGGTATTGCGAAGATTATTCTCACACCATACTGCCTCAGGTAATTAACTACATCATCTGGATCCGAGAAAATAATATCTAGTGGTGTCGTGGCTACAATAACTAGATCATAGCTGTAGAGATTTATTCTATACAGACTCATTAGCAAGACACCTATGCTCCCGCACCCCCCGCCGAAGGAGACATGATCAAAGACAGAGTATAATCTCTCTCTAAAACCTCTTGATAAATCACTTATTACTCTAGGGATCTCTCCTTCGCAAATTAATGCGTCGAGAACCCCGTAGCTATCTAAAATATGCTCGGATAAGGATCTAAATAGCCTGAGTAGGATCTCAGCATAGGTGTTATATCCTGAGCCAAATCCCCACGAGTTCTTTGTTAAACCTAGGATAATAAGTGCTCTAGGTCTTGTCTCGCCGATATCCTCTCTCACCAGTATCTTACCTGTTCTAGCGTAACCCTTCCAATAGATCCTTCTAACATCGTCTCCTGGTGAATATTCTCTGAACCCCCATAGATCATATAATCCACCAAGTGATCTTCCTCTGAAGAAGACTCCTGGATAAATTGATCTTATTCTATCAATTAGGCTCAGACTTATCTTCTGTGGTATCGCAGTCACGCTAGATACTTGATTAATTGTTTTTGAGACCATGAATATTCTCAATGGGTCTGAGGCTACGAGAACTAGATCCTTGAAATCATGTCTCCCCAAACGATCAATTCTTAAGAAATACTCATACTCAACAGAATCATTCTCACCTAAGCTGAATTCAGCCGCACTAGATCCTCTGACCACGGGTAGCTCCACAGGAGCTCCATCTACAACCATGATTCGTGGGAAGAATCCTCTTCCTCTATTCTCTATCTGCACCACCACTCTAGTCTCTTCACCCTCAGAGACACGGTTTTTATCAATTAATCTCTGTGCGGTTAATAGATCCAGCTCCTTAGATAATTTAGATACATATGATCTGGACCATAGAATTATTAAAAGCAGTGAGATGCCTAGTGTGAATAAATATATGGATAATGTGTAGATCGATAGAATAAGTAAGTATATTGATGAGAAAAGTATTATGTAGCCTCTTAAGCTTATCCTCATGGAATATCTACTCTCTCAATAATCTCCTCAATAATCTTCTCGGGACGAACACCGCTTAGAATAGCCTCTGGTCTGAGAATAATTCTGTGTGAAAGAGCTGGGACAGCCACGTACTTAACATCATCTGGGGTCACATAATCTCTTCCACGTATAAGTGCCTCAGCTTTTGAGAGAAGATAGAGAGCAATAGCACCTCTGGGAGAGGCACCTAATTTAACCATTGGGTGATTTCTTGTTGCTTGGGTAATCAACGAGATATATCTCATAATATTATCCTCTACATGAACTTTCTTAACGATACTCTGTGCTCTCAAGAGATCCTCTGATGATATAACTGGCTCAACTTTTCTCTCAATGATATCATAGTATCTTCTCAAGATCTCAATAGTCTCCTCAACATCAGGATAACCTATGTAGACCTTGGACAAGAACCTATCGACCTGAGCCTCAGACAAAGGAAACACACCCTCAATCTCAACTGGATTCATTGTTGCTAGAACCATGAAGGGTCTGGGGAGAGGATACGTCACTCCCTCCACAGTGACTTGTCTCTCTTGCATAGCCTCGAGCAATGCGCTCTGTGTCTTTGGAGGTGCTCTATTGATCTCGTCGACAAGTAGAATATTTGTGAATATTGGTCCTTCTCTAAATTTAAAAGATCCTGTCTTAGGATCAAATATATTCACGCCTATAATATCTGATGGGAGTAGATCTGGTGTTGATTGAATTCTCTTAAAAACAAGATTAAAACTCGAGGCTATGGTCTTTGCCAGAAGAGTTTTTGCGACACCAGGAACACCCTCTAGAATAACGTGTCCATCGGATAAGAGTGTTGCTAGGATAAGCTCAATCTCTCTCTTCTTACCAACAACAACACTAGATATATTCTCAATAGCCTTGTTAAATACCTTATGGAAGAACGCTACTTCTTCTTCAAAACCCATTTCTCATATCTCCGAATAAGAATACTTTTATCAACTCTATATAAGGAAGAGGTTTTAGCTGGATATATTCTCTCGCTACCTAAATAATCCCTCAGATAGTACAGAGAAGCAATAGAAATAATCAAGGTGAGTAGTAGAAGACTCATAAAAGGATCTCTAGAGATCATACTTTTCAAAGCTGTTGATAAATACTCGATTAATCCCCCGAAGACTAGGAAGAATGCCTCAGTGTTAATAACCGCATATTCTCTCCCACCCTCGTAGAAAATCACTCCTCTGTCACCGATAATATCTCTCAAAAGAATCAAGTTATCGTATGCGTATCCAGTTCTCATCATAGTGTTTATGAATAAACTAGAGTCTCCAATAATAAATAGTGCTCCACTACCCACTCTCTTGAATAAACCCACGAAAGAATCTTTTGTGTAGCAATAGCCGATCACTGAAGGATCACTTATGTTACTTGTTGTAATAGGAGAGTATTTATTCAGAAAGATCCTGTATATTTTTCCGCTATAGACACATTCTCCCTGCGTGACCTCGGGGACAATGTATCCTATTGTCGCATCAACTCTCTTAGTCAAGGTATTAACAGTGCCAATCTCATCTAAAACAAATACGTATCCTCCTGCGGAGACCCACTTCAGGATATTCTCAGTATCTTCTTCTGATAATGTCTTGTCTGGGCTAGCGAGTATCAATATGTTTCTCCCAGGATCAAATCTACTCAATTGATTCGTGTCATATACTATGTTCACTAAATACCCGGCTCTCACGAGTAGTGTGTATAAGATGCTGTATCCTCCGCCGCCGAGATTATACATCGAGGGAGGATCGTATTTAGCAGTTAATTGAATAGGCACTTTGTAGATGAAGCCTATTATCACGAAGAATATTAGTGATAGTATCAGGAGTTCTCTAATCAACTAGACCACTTCTTGATGTTTTCAATATCTCTCTCGCTAGGTTCCTTATCCCCATAAACAATTCTTTCGTATGTATCTGCGAACTCGACTAGATCAATTTTTTCATCAGATCTTCCTGAGCTGAGTTCTCTTGGTGTGCATATGTAGCATCTATGTCTCTCTCTGAGTCTAAGATATATTTCTCTAAGTGTTTTCTTGATCCCCTCATAGAAATACTCGAGTTTTTCTTCTCTACTGAATCTCCTAGATCTGCTGTAGGTAATATCTCCGCCTCCGACAGACGGTGTAGGCACAGGAGCTATTGCTAGTAGCACTACGGCAATTATAATTACTGATACTATTACTATGATTAAGTAATTAATCTCGGGCGACGCTGAAATTATTTCCTGAGCTCCCTTATGTGAGTAATTAGCTGTTCTCTCTATACCTGTTCTATTGAGTATGTTTAGAGGATTAATTACTGTGATATTTGTTTCTTCTGGGATTATAGTGTATCTACTGGGTATGTAGCTCATTACTTCTTCTCATCCCTCTGATACAAATATAGTTTTTGGGAATAATGTATTTTACAAGGGTCGGTATTCAAAAGATCTACTCCAAGAAAATTTTTAGTGGCAAGAGATTTAGTGTGTTAATTGAGTTATTCTCGAGAGATAATATCTTAGTGGAGAAAGAAATAGTTGACTTTGGCGAGGCAGTTGCTATAGTGCCTATATTAGGGGGTGAGAAGATCATTTTAATTAAGCAATTTAGGGCACCAATTAATAAGTGGATCTATGAGATACCAGCTGGGAAAATTGATGATGGCGAAGATCTTTAT
This sequence comes from Sulfolobales archaeon, assembly GCA_049970935.1. GTDB lineage: Archaea > Thermoproteota > Thermoprotei_A > Sulfolobales > AG1 > WYEN01. Next base: position 9,340 of record JBMFLZ010000034.1, read on the forward strand.
GAGGCAGCGAGAAGAGAATTAATTGAGGAAACAGGTTATTCTCCTAAGAAGCTGAAGAAGATCTTGTCAATATACACAGCCCCGGGATACAGTAATGAGGTTTTACACATCTTTATTGCACAAGATCTTGTTTATGTTGGCGAGAGACCTGAACCCGGTGAATTAATAAATATAGAAATAATTGATCTTGATGCAGCAATAAATAAAGTTCTTAGTCAAGAAGTAGTTGATGCAAAAACATTAATTGGTTTACTAGTGGCTAGAGAGTATCTTAGAGAGAATAGGTGAAGATTATTTTATTAACTAAGGAGAGAATTAAGCTCGTTGTTGTAAGCATAGTGATAGTGATCTCTGTATCATCAGCCTCGGTATTAGTTAAGTTAACTTCTTCACCTCCCTCAATTGTTTCTTTCTGGAGACTTTTTCTTTCAATAATCATATTATCAGCATATTATTTTGCTAGAGACCCTAGTTATCATGTGAAGATAGCAAGGATCGATTCAAGACTACATGTGTTAATGATCATATCGGGTTTCTCACTAGCGATCCATTTCTTCACCTGGATCTGGAGTCTTAGACTAGTAAAGGTTTTTATAGGGACAACAATAGTGGATCTATACCCACTAGTCGCTGCTTTGCTAGCATCTGTTTTCTTAAGAGAAAGAATTTCACTAAGGATCCTCATAGGGATCATAATATCTATATTCGGTGTCTCGCTAATAGCATTCTCATCAAGCAGGATAGAGACATTCTCACTTGAGCCAGAGGTGTTGCTGGGCTCGGTAATGGCTTTTATCGGGGCTGTTGCGGCTGGTGTGTATGTTGTTATAGGGAGATATGTTAGGACTAAGATACCTGATCTAGGTCTTTATGTTTTGCCCGTGTACTACTCCTCAACAATTACTCTCTTAATAATAGCTTTATTAGAGAAGCGAAATGTTTTATCAATAGCACTTAATGAAGTACCTTGGCTAATTCTATTGGCGGTTGGCCCAATGATTGGTGGGCACACGCTTCTGAACTACTTACTTAGATTTGTTAAAGCCTCTATAGCATCTCTTCTAGTTATTCTCGAACCTGTCGGAGCCTCTATCATGGCGTGGATATTTCTCGGAGAAGAGATTCCTCCATTGGGAGTGCTCGGCATGGTCTTGGCTGTATCAGGAGTTATATTGGCTTCTCTAAGAGGTTCATAGATCCTTGTCAAAGAACCTTATCTTATGTCTAGCCCGAGATCTCTTATTAGATCTCTTAACTCTCTCAGTCTCCTAAGCAGATGATGTCCTTTATCACTTAATTTCACGATACGATTTCTCCCACTAGTCTCTATTGACACAATACCTCTCTTACTCAAATCCTCGAGAAAAACTATTAATCTGTCATATGCGAGACCTGTTGCGGTAGCTATTTTAGTAGCTATTGTCTCGCCACCCTCACTCTCTATGAACTCAAGAACCTCAATTAATATTGAGATCCTGCTTCTCTTCTTCAAATACTTCTCCTCACATACGCGATAGTCATTGTCACTGCTCCAATACATCTAATTAATTCTGATGCGAGAAGTAGGGATATATGAGCAAATGGATCAGGTGAGATAATCCATATTCCTCTCCCGAGATAAGCTAGTGCCAAGATAATCATTCCAATTCTCACATATCCTCTGGAACCTAGGCTAGCTAAGAAGAAAATCACTGAGGCTAAAACATCAAATACCATAGGCAAAAGTGTGATTGGCGAGATAATTGGTGCAATACTTATTTCTTTGATAATTCTTCTCTGTGAGGAGAAAATCAGGTATCCCCCAGAGAAGGCTAGTGCTGGGCTGGTCGTATATATTGCGTAAGATACGTTTGCTTCGCCGTAGATTAATCCTATAAATAGTGTTAATTGACTCATTGAGAGTAGTATGAAGCCTGTGAAGAGTTTTATCCATATAAAGTCGCTATATAATCGATAGAATCTGATGAAGACTACTGAGATAATAAGAAATAGTAGTGAGGAGAATAATGATAACACCTCTGTCAATAATATGTAGATCCCGAGCTCCAGACCCAGCCCCATATAAGTTTTGCGAATGATATAAAAGATTTATGAAACTCACTTTTTGTGAGTAAAGGTATTTAAATACCCCCTACAAGGATTCTGTGGAGATAAATATGGCGAGAGCAATAGCCACAACAAAAATAGTGCTACCAATACTCTTCATAGCATTAATAGGAATGAGCTTTGCGTATCTAAATGCTCAGAAAACAACAACTACACCTACGAACACCCAAACAAACACCAACACCGATCAAACAACCACGACAACCCCTGCAAATACAGCAACTGTGACAGTCACAGTTACCAAGACGAAGACAGTGACCAATGAGTGTGAATGTAAGTGTAAATGTGAATGTGAGAAAGAGGAGAAGAAAGGTAAGAACCACGAGGAATATGGTGAGCACAAGCAAAAGGGAGTGTTTGAGAATCTACCTCTAAAAGTACTTAATGTGACAGAGATCAATGGAACTGTCGTGAGTAAGAGTAATAGAACTCTAATACTAGTTCTTGATACTGGGGTAAAGAACTACACAGTTGTTCTAGCACCTGTATATGTTAGAGAGAGTGATGGTGTCTTAGTCTCTGGGGCATATCTCTTTAAGAATATTAATGTGGGTGATACATTAACAATAAAGACTGTTCTGATAGGCAATAAATCAATTGTCCCAGCTCTATCAGTGTATCTAGGCAATCAAGTCTATTCACTACCTATCTACTACAAGTATGAGGTTCTAAAGAGCTGAGGTCTCTTAAACAAATTTTTTTCTAAACAAATTATTTTTCATTAAATATTATGATAATAGGTGTTTGAGAGAGATATTATGATCAGAGATCTGATGGAGCTCGGGATCATCTTACTGATCCCTCTGGTGGTTTTCTACGTAGCTCTGAGTATATACCCCTTTGATAATCAGGAGACTAACTTCTTGATTAGTGTTAATGCATCGAATCAGAATATTACTGTGCCAAATATATCAGAGAGCTACCCAGCATATATATCCTCGCTAATCTCCGCACCAAGCTACCGAGGCGAGTATCGTGGAAATGCGACTATTGAGGAGGTAGAGGTAGAGGAGATCGAGAATATAAAGATACTGATCCTTCGAGTAGCTTCTGGAGACAAAATTATTTATGTTGCCCTTATAAATCCTGAGGATATCAACGTTAGTCTTATAAAAAGTCTCATTAATAAATCAATTGTATTCGAAGGCGTATTGGTTAAGAAGGGAGACAAATACATAGTCTTAGCAAAGAGCATAGCAGTAATCGAGAAAAAAGATAAAGAACCCCTGATACACTGCATTTCTAAGAGGAAGCATAAGG